>NZ_CP117523.1:932140-1242854 GCF_036812735.1 Terrisporobacter glycolicus ATCC 14880 = DSM 1288
TAAATGCCTTATTTATTCATTTGGGGATGTGTAGTATAAGAATTTTATATAGAACAGCAAGAAAAGCATTACTTTATTTTAGATTAAATGAAAATATGGAAAATAGAATGAAAGTATTGATAGTTGGAGCAGGATCAGCAGGTAATCTTATTTTAAAAGAAATGTTTGAAAATCCACAGCTGAACATGTATCCTGTGGGTATAATTGATGACAATAAAAAGAAACTAGGAAAATCTTATTACAATGTACCTGTAATAGGAACAACTGATGATATAGAGCAAATAGCACGAAGCTTTGATATTGATGAGATTATTTTTAGTATAGCTAAAATAGCAAGAAAAAGAAAAAGAGAGATTATGCAAATTTGCAAAAAAACAAGTTGCAAAATAAAGACCATACCAGGAATTTATGAACTTATTGATGGAAAAGTTAGTATAAAAAACATTAGAGAAGTGAACATAGAAGATTTACTAGGAAGAGAAAGTATAAAAATCGCTGATAAAGAAGTGCTTCACTTTTTAAAGGGGAAAAAAGTGTTAGTAACAGGAGCAGGGGGATCCATTGGATCAGAGCTTTGTAGACAAATATCTGCCTTAAATCCTAGAGAGTTAATTTTAGTAGATATCTATGAAAATAATGTATACGAACTTCAACAAGAATTAATAAGAAAATATAAAAATCTGGACTTAAAGGTTTTGATTGCATCTGTAAGAGACAAAAACAGAATGGAAGAAATTTTTATAAACTACCAGCCGGAAATAGTATTCCATGCTGCAGCACATAAACATGTACCTCTTATGGAAGATAGTCCTTGTGAAGCCATAAAAAACAACGTGTTCGGAACGTTGAATATGGCAGAGCTTTCAGCAAAATATAAGGTAAAAAGATTTGTATTAATCTCTACAGATAAAGCAGTGAATCCAACAAATATAATGGGTGCAAGTAAAAGGTGTTGCGAAATGATAGTGCAAACTCTAAACAAAAGCAGTGAAACAGAGTTTGTGGCAGTAAGATTTGGCAACGTTCTAGGAAGTAATGGTTCTGTAGTTCCTCTATTCAAAAAACAAATAGAAGAAGGAGGACCAGTAAAAGTAACTCATCCAGAAATCACAAGATTTTTTATGACAATTACAGAGGCAGTTTCGTTGGTGTTGGAAGCAGGAGCTATCGCTAGGGGTGGCGAAATCTTCGTGCTAAACATGGGGGAACCAGTGAAAATTTTGGATCTAGCAAAAAATCTTATTATACTTAGTGGTTTGGAGCCAGACGTGGATATAAAAATTGAATTCACAGGACTTAGACCGGGAGAAAAGTTATATGAAGAAATACTTATGGACGAAGAAGGTTTAAGAGACACAGTAAAAGATAAAATTTATGTTGGACAACCTATTGAAGTTAACGAAGGGGAGTTTTTTGATAGGTTAAGACATTTACAAGATGTGGCAGAAAGAGAATATGGAGAAGAAGTTAGGTATGTAATAAAAGAGTTAGTACCTACTTACATAATAAAAGAAGAAAGAGAAGACAAGACAGTGGTGACAGTATAAAAAATATAAAAGATAAAGTGGTGAAGATGAGTGTATAAGATAATAAAAAGGGATTTGGATATTATCTTTTCTTTATTACTCTTAATAATTGGAGGAATCTTCTTAATAATAATAGGGTTAGTTATTAAGATAGATTCTCCAGGACCTGCATTATTTAAACAGGAAAGATTGGGGTTAGATGGAGAAGTATTTAAAATTTATAAATTTCGTTCTATGTGTCAAGGGGCTGAACAAAAAGGAACGGGAGTATATTCACTAAAAGGGGATTCAAGGGTAACTAGAGTAGGCAAAGTTGTTAGAGCTACTAGTATAGATGAGTTACCACAACTGATTAATATACTAAAAGGGGAAATGAGTTTTATAGGTCCAAGACCTACCTTAACTTATCATCCTTGGAAATTAGAAGAATATACAGAAAAACAAATACAAAGGTTTGAGCTTAGACCAGGAGTTACTGGATTAGCTCAAATAAATGGAAGAAAAGATCTACCTTGGGATGAAAGAATACTTTATGATGTGGAATATGTTAGAAATTTAAGTCTTATGCTTGATTTGAAAATATTGCTAAAAACTATAGTAAAAGTATTTAAAATGAGTGATAATGTGAACACATATGAAACAGCAAATAATAAGTAGTGTATGGGGGATAATTACTTGTTAAATTTAATGTATATAACTAACAAAACGGAAGTTGCAAAGATTGCAGATAAAAATGGGGTAGATAGAATATTTGTAGATCTTGAAGTTATAGGTAAAAAAGAAAGACAATGTGGATTGGATACAGTTCAATCCAAACATACTTTAGATGATATAAAGAAAATCAAAAATTGTATAAATAAAAGTCAATTACTTGTAAGGTCAAACCAAATACATGATAACTCAAAAGAAGAAATTAATACAATAGTTGACAACGGAGCAGATATTATAATGCTTCCTTATTTTAAAACTATTGAAGAAGTTGAGTATTTTATAAGCTTAGTAAATGGCAGATGTAAAACAATGCTTTTAGTTGAAACAGCAGAGGCGGTAGAGTCTATAGATGAAATACTAAATATTTATGGAATAGATGAGGTTCATATAGGATTAAATGATTTACATCTAGCTTATAAAATGAAATTTATGTTTGAACTTTTAGCAGATGGTACTGTAGAATCGCTCTGTAAGAAATTTGAAAATAAAAATATACCTTATGGGTTTGGTGGAATTGCAGGTATTGGGGAGGGCGCACTTCCAGCAGAAAGAATAATACAAGAGCATTATAGATTAGGATCTACAAGAGCAATACTATCTAGAAGCTTTTGTAACACAGAAAAAATAAAAGACTTAGGCATAATTAATGAGATATTTACTACAGGATTAAGAAAAATACGCACTTTTGAAAATAGAATAGATGAAGAAAACTTTGAGCAGAATAAAATCTTAATCAAAGAAATAGTAGAAGGCATAGTTTATAATAAGTCAATTTAGGGGAAATTGATATGAAGCTATTATTAACAGGGGCAGTTGACTATACGGCTAGTCAATTGAAATTTTTAAAGAATATGGGGTTTAAAATAAAATTTGTCCAGGACGAAAGGCGAAAGATTGATTTTGATGTAAGTGAAGTCGAAGCAGTAGTATGTAATGGACTTTTTTTATATAACGATATAGAAAGATTTACAAGCTTAAAACATATACAATTAACTAGTGCAGGTCTAGATAGAGTTCCACTTGATTATATAAATGGAAAGAAAATTAATTTATATAATGCTAAGGATATTTATAGCATCCCCATGGCAGAATGGGCAGTACTGAAGGTTTTAGAGATTTATAAAAGTAGTAACTTTTTTAGAAAAAATCAAGAGAATAAAGAATGGGAAAAGAAAAGAGACTTGATAGAGCTGACAGATAAAGTTGTTACCATAGTGGGGTGTGGTAATGTAGGTTTGGAAGTAGCTAAAAGATTTAAAGCTTTTGGAACAATAGTATATGGTGTCGGAAGAAGAAAGATTGAATCACCATATATTGATGAAGGTTTTACATTAAGTGAATTAGAGGAGGTATTAAAAAAAAGTGATATAGTGATTCTTTCTATAGCATTAACGGAAAGTACGAAGTATTTGTTTAATAATGAAAGATTTAATGTTATGAAAGATGATGCAGTACTTATAAATATATCAAGAGGAGAAGTTATTCAGGAAAGAGATCTGGAGGGAGCACTTGATAATGGTAAATTTATGGGAGTGGCACTTGATGTTATGGAGCAGGAACCTTTACCTAGAGTTAGTAAGCTTTGGGAGAATGATAGGGTTATTATTACTCCCCATAATTCCTTTGTATCTGATAAGTGTAAGGAAAGGTTATTTAGAAGTATTTGTAATAATTTGCGTAGTTTGAAAGAAGGTGAAATGATAGATGCATGCTAACACAAAAGAGATGATAGAACTATTAGAAGAATATCCTCAGTATAGAAATGATATTTTTAAACGTGGTTATTTAATAACGAGCGACACTACTATTAATAATAAAGAATATCCTTTTTATGAAAATTGGAATATTTGTAAGGTTGGAGATTTTATATTTTATATTCATAGAGAGCAGAAGCTTTATATATTTGAAGAGAATAATAATATATTCTTTTTAATAGGACATGCATATAATCCTTTCACTATGGAGATTGATGAAATCTCTATTTTAAAAAAAATATCTAACAGTTATTATAGATCAAAAAATAAATATTTCGATGCAGTAAGTGAGCTAACAGGATTATTTATAATTGGATTCATTGAAAATTGCCAAATTGAAATAATTGTAGATTGTGCTGGTATGCAAGGAGCTTATTATGGATTTATAGATGATAAAGTTTTTGTATCTTCACATATGCAAATGATAGGTGATTTATGTAATTTAAAAGTTGATTCTTATGTGGAAGAATTAATTAATTATAAATTTTATAAATTATATGGACCATTTTTACCAAGTGATTTATCTTCTTATAAAGAAGTAAAAAGATTAGTACCAAATACAGTAGTTAATTTTAAGTTAAATAAATTTATAGTTAATAGATTTTTTCCAGATGAAGGATTAGAAATTTGTGAATCAGAGGTTGAGTATGAAAGTACTATCAAAGAAATAGGTAAAATACTGCATAATAATATAGAACTTATATCAAGAAAATGGGAAAAACCAGCTATATCAATGACAGGAGGAATGGATAGTAAGGTTACGGTAGCTTGTGCAAATGGACTGTATGATAAGTTTAAGTATTTTAGCTATATATCAATGCCAGGAGAAGTTATAGATGCTGAAGCAGCGCATACAATAGCAAATCACTTAGGTATAAGTCATAAAATTTATAATATACCTGATGAAAATAGTAAATTTAAGGATTTAGAAATTATAACTAAAATAATAAATCATTCATTTGGAAATATAGGAAAGCTAAATCAAAATGATATGAGAAAACGAGTTTATTTTAGAGATACAAATGAGTTTGATATAGAAGTTAAATCATGGGTTTCTGAAATTGGAAGAGCAAATTACTACAAAAAGTTTGGTAAAAAAAGAATGCCAAAACATTTAAGTCCAAGAAATTTAACGACAATGTATAAGTTTTTTGTTAACAATAGAAGCTTAGTTAAAAAGACTGATAAAGTTTTTGAAGAATATAGAGATAAATATAAGTTTGGGGAAAATTTTAATAACTATGATGAGTCAGATATGTTTCTTTGGGAAATTAGATATGGAGCGTGGGGTGGCCTTGTCTTAACTGGAGAGCATAGATATTCTTTTGATATAACAGTTCCATATAATAATAGAAAATTAATTAAATTGTTATTATCTCTTCCACTAAATAAAAGAATAAATGATAAGAGTCATGAAGATATCATTAAATTAATGAATATAAAAGTTGATGAACCAGGAATAACAATTGTAAATTATAATGAAACAAAAAAAAGAATGTACTTTGAAAAATTATATTTTAACCTAAATGGTTTACTACCTTTTTAATAGGAGGATGAAAAAATGAGCAAAAAGATACTATTTGTAGCTACAGTACAAAGTCATATTTGTCAATTTCATTTACCTATTATGGAAATGCTGAAAGAAGAAGGATTTGAAGTGCATGTTGCAGCTAGAGATAATTTAGCAGAAAAAAATGGTCTTCAAATGAAATATTCAGATAAAGTTTATAATATACCATTTGAAAGATCACCTTTTAATAAAAGTAATATTTTGGCTTATAAAATATTAAGTGGCATATTAAAAAAAGAAAATTATGATATGATTCATTGCAATACACCTGTAGGTAGCATAGTTACTAGGTTAGCGGCTATAAAGTTTAGAAAAAATAGTTTAAGAGTTATATATACTGCTCATGGATTTCATTTTTATAAAGGTGCACCTATTAAAAATTGGATTTTGTATTATCCTATAGAAAAAATTATGGCATATTTAACAGATGATTTAATAACCATTACAAAAGAAGACTATGATTTGGCTATACGTAAAAAATTTAAGTGTAATGTTCATCATATACATGGTGTTGGTGTGAATAGCAATAAATTTAAACAAATATCAGAAGAAGATAAAAGTAAACTTAGATATAAAAAAGGATATAATGATGAATTTACAATTTTATGCACTGGAGAGTTGAATACAAATAAAAACCAAGTAACATTAGTTAAATCAATGGTAGAAATAGTTAAGTGCTATCCTGATACAAAATTATTACTAGCAGGTAATGGACCAAGTCATGACGAGTTAGAAGTGTTAATTAAATCGTTAGGTCTAGAAAAAAATATTGAGTTATTAGGGTATAAGACAGATTTAGAAGATTATGTTAATTTATGTGACTTAGTTGTATCAGCAAGTTTTAGAGAGGGTATGCCACTTAATATTATGGAAGGTATGATTTGTGGAAAGCCTATTATAGCATCAGATAATAGGGGACATAGGGAGTTAATTCATAATAAAGAAAATGGAGTATTAGTAGAGGCTAGTAATATTAAAGGTTTTTGTCAAGAAATATGCAAACTAATTAAGGATATTAAAATACGAGGTAATTATTGTAATAAGTCTCTAATTTATATTAAACCATACGATATTAAAAATGTAAAAAATAGAATGAGTAATTTATATAGTAAATGATACCAGTATAGGAGAGTGAAATAATGAAAGTAAAACAAGATAATAAAAATAAAACAACGATAACTGTTTTCACGCCCTCATACAATAGAGCCTATACTTTAAATCTTTGCTATGAAAGTATGTTAAGACAAACTAGTAAAGACTTTGAATGGCTAATTGTAGATGATGGTTCTACAGATAATACAAAAGAGTTAGTGGAAACATGGATAAAAAAGGATAATGATTTTAAGATTAGATATATTTACAAAGAAAATGGAGGAATGCATACAGCTCATAATAAGGCTTATGAAAATATTTATACCGAATTAAATATGTGTATTGATTCAGATGATTATTTAACTGATAATGCAATAGAACTTATAGTAGATTTTTGGAAAGAAAATGGAACTAAGGAGTATGGTGGAATAATAGCATTAGATGTCCATCAAGATGGAAAATTAGTGGGAACTAAATTACCAAGTAACAAAAGTACAACATACCATGATTACTATGAGTTTGAAGGTGTAGGAGATAAAAAGGTTATATATAGGACAGATGTAATTAAACAATATCCTTCATATCCTGAGTATAAGGATGAAAAATTTGTTGGACTTTGTTACAAATATTTATTAGTAGATCAAGAGTATCCTCTATTAATTTTGAATGAACCAATTTGTATTGTTGAGTATTTAGAAGATGGATCAACTAATAATATTTTTAGTCAATTTATAAATAATCCAAAAGGATATATCTTTCTGAGAAAAGAAAGAATGAAGTATTGCAGATCTTTTAAATGGCAATTTCAATCATGTATCCATTATGTATCAAGTTGTATTATGATAAAAAATAAAAAATTCATAAAAGAGTCTCCTAAAAAATTAATGACTATTTTAGCTATACCATTTGGAACTATATTATATTTTTATATAAAGCAGAAAACGAAAAAGGGAGTAAGTTAAGATGCCAGTATATTATTTTATGCTAATATGGGTTATTATTTGGGGAAGTATTTCATTATTAACATCTAAACAGGTATCTATTAATGATGGAATATATGAAAGAAAGGTAAACTGGACTATATCAATAATAACTTTTTCAGCTATTATATTTTTTGCAGGTTTAAGAAGTTATGGTGTTGCAGATACAGGTGCATATATTGATATGTTTAAATCATATCCTAATACTTTGGTAAATATTTTTAACAATATTCCTAGTGGAGATAGTGATATGATAGGTTTTATTTTACTATCTACTTTTATAAAAACATATATATCATCAGATTATTCAGTGTGGTTATTTATTATAGCTACCATAAGTGGTATTTGTATAGTTACTACATTATATAAGTATTCTGAAAACTTTGGGATAAGCGTGTTTTTGTTTATGGTATCATGTCAATTCACTTGGATGTTTAATGGTATGAGACAATACTTAGCAGTAGCAATATTGTTTGCTAGCACTACCTTTATTATAAATAAAAAATCATTAAAATATTTTTTAATTGTACTATTAACATCAACTATACATAAAACAGCTATTATAATGATTCCTACATATTTTATAGTGCAAGGTGAACCATGGAACAAGAAAACTTTAGCTATTATTGGAATAGTTATATGTTGTGTTATATTTTCAAGTGAATTTTTAAATTTATTTGACTCAGCTATGGAACAAACAGAATATGCAATTAGTTATCAAGATAATAAATTAATAGATGATGGCGTAAATATAATGACAATATTGGTTCAATCCGTACCGTTAGTGATAGCGTTTTTATTTAGAGAAAATTTGAAAGACAAGTATACACCTATAATAAATATTAGTATAAATATGAGTATAATTGCTATAAGTATATATATAGTATCTAAAATTGTCAGTAGTGGAATTTTGATTGGAAGAATAGCAGTTTATTTTACTGCATACAACCTGATACTAATGCCTTGGGTACTAAGTAATTCATTTGATAAAAATGAAAAAAGATTAATGTATTTTGTAATGTTTATTTGTTATTTAGTATTTTTTTATTATCAATTGGAAGTTGCATGGAATGGATGGCCTTATTTTAGTAAAATACTAGAAATTTCATATAATTAGAGGTGTAAATAATGAAAAAAATATTATTTTTCATACCAAATTTAATGCATGGTGGGGCAGAAAAAGTTTTAGTTAATTTGGTTAATAATTTAGATAGAGATAAATATGATATAACTCTTCATTCATTATTTGACGTAGGAATTAATAAACAATTTTTAAAAAAAGATATTAAATATAAATATACATTTAAAAATTTATTTAAAGGAAGTACAGCTATTTTTAAAATATTTACTCCGAAATTTTTATATAAACATATTGTTAAAGAAGAATATGATATAGTAATTTCTTATTTAGAAGGTCCTACATCAAGAATAATAAGTGGATGTCCATATAATAGTAAAAAAATATGTTGGATACATACTCAATTTATAGATCAAGAAAACATGATAAGAGGATTTAGAAATAAGAAAGAAGCTATAAATCATTATAATGAATTTAATAAAATTATCTCAGTGTCATTAATGGTAAAAAACTCATTTATTGAATTATCTCAAATTAATGATGATAAAGTTGATATTCTTTATAATACAAATGAAACAGATGAAATATTAGAAAAATCTCAGGAAATGGTAGAAGATATAAGCATAGATAATGAAATATTAAATATTATATCTGTTGGAAAACTTACTAATGTAAAGGGCTTTGATAGATTGTTAAATACACATAAAAAGTTAATAAATGAGGGTTTATTTCATAAAATTTACATATTAGGTATTGGAGAAGATAGGGAGAAAATTAAAAAATATATACAAGAATATAATCTGACAGATACATTTCATTTACTGGGTTATAAAGATAATCCATACAAATATGTATCAAAATGCGACTTATATGTATGCTCTTCATATAGAGAAGGATTTAGTACAGCTGTTACAGAGTCTTTAATAGTTGGAACACCAGTTATAAGTACATTATGTTCGGGTGCACAAGAATTGTTAGGATACAACAATGAGTATGGGTTAGTAGTTGAAAATAGTGAAGAAGGAATATATGAGGGGTTAAAAATTTTAATAGAAGATAATGCATTATTAAAATACTACAAAAATAAAGCTAAAGAAAGAGGGAAAAAATTTAGTAAGAAAAATACAATAATGGAGGTAGAGAACTTATTAGATAAAGAGTAAGTGTAGGTGTAATTTTAGGGGGATTTATGAATTTAAAAAGAACACCTTTGTGTTCAGAAAGTTGGAATATTGCATATAGAAATAAGATTAATGGGGATATATTAGACAATAATGATAAGTTTACAGTAATAAAAAATAATTTTAGATATTGGGCAGCAGATCCTTTTGTTTTTGAACATGAGGGTGAAATTTATATATTTGCTGAATTATATGACTACATAAAAAGAAGAGGTATATTAGGATATTCTAAATATAAAAACAATAAATTTTCTAGGTGGAAGCCAATAATAGAGGAAAATTTTCACTTATCTTACCCAAATATATTTACATACAAAGATGAAATATATATAATGCCTGAATCTAGCGAATCGAATGAATTATATGTATATAAATGTAAAGAATTTCCTCAAGTATGGGAGAAATCTAAAATTATAGATAAAGGCTTTAAGTGTGTTGATACAACAATTTTTAATAAAGGTGAAAATTTATATGCATTTACACAAGGTTTAGGAGATAAGATAGTAAATTATTGTATTGTGCTTGATGAAAACTTTAATATATCAAAGAAAATCAAACTTAAACAAAAAGATTCTAAAATTTCTAGATCAGGAGGTAAAATTTTTATAAAAAATAGAAAATTTATTAGGGTTTGCCAAGACAGTAAGAAATCTTATGGACATGGTCTTATTTTTTATGAATTTATAATAGATGAAAAAAATAATTATAAGGACAAAATCATAAAGAAGATAACTACAGATAATATAAAACTAGATAAAAATATGTTATTAGAGGGAGTACATACTTACAATAGTAGTGAAAATATAGAAGTGATCGATCTAAAAACAAGAAGATTTAACTTACTTAACTTATTATTTAGGTGTATAAATAAAATTGAAACAAAGGTGATAAAAAATGGATATTGATTATTCAGTTGTAATTAGAACAATAGGTAAATCAAATAAAAAATATCAAAAGCTATTAGATAGTATTAATAAGCTACAACCAAAACCTAAAGAAGTGATAGTAGTTTTGCCAAATGGATATGATATACCATTACAGAGACTTAATTCTACTATAAATGAAAGATTTATATTTTGTGAAAAAGGAATGGTAAATCAACGTATGGTTGGAATTAATAATTGTAGTACAGAGTATATGTTAGTTTGTGACGATGATATATCTTTTGAGTATGATTTTGTTCAAAAACTAGTACAACCATTAAATGAAAGTATAGCTGATTTTTCAATAGGTCCATTACTATCATTTCTACCTGAAAAAGGAGTTAGATCATTTATAAGTGGAATTACATCTGGTGCAGTTGAAACAATTTTTAATAAGGATATGTATATTAAAGTACTTAGATCTTCGGGCTGGTCTTATAATAGAAAAATAGATATTAGTGTAAAAAAATATTACTATACTCAATCAGCAGCATGGACATGCTTTTTTGCAAGAACATCATCCATGAAGAATATAAATTTTGATGAAGAAAAATGGTTAGATATGAATGGATATGCTAGTATGGATGATTCAACAATGTTTTATAAAGCATGGTTAATGGGGAATAAGACAGTTATGGTATCTGATGCAGTATATAATCATTTAGATGCAAAGACGTCAACAAAAGGTATTTCAGAAACAGTAATATATGCAAGTTCATTTAATCAATTTATATTTTGGTATAGATTTATATATCAAACTGAAAATAATTCTTTTATGAAACTTATAAGCATAATTTCGTTTTTATATTACAAATGTACAACAAATATATATGGATATTTAAATATATTATTAAAATCTAAGGATAAAAGAGAATTAGAAATAAGTAAACAAGGATTTAGAGATGCTTTAAATTATATAAAGAGTGATGAATTTAAAAAGTTAAACAGAATAAATATTAGTATTTTATAGAAAGGTACTATAGGTTGAAATATGGGGCTAAGTGTAATTATACCAGTTTATAATGGGGAAAAATATATAGAGAGATGTTTAGAAAGCTTAATAAATCAAACATATCAAGAACTTGAAATAATTGTTATTGATGATGGTTCAAATGATGGGAGTAAAGAATTAATTAAAAATATACAAAAAAAAGATAAAAGAATATTTTTTTATAAAAAGTTAAATGGTGGGGTCTCAAGTGCTAGAAATTATGGATTACAAAAAGCATCACAAGAATATATAACATTTGTAGATTGTGATGATACCTTAGATTTAGACATGTATGAAATATTAATGAAATATATTGAATCTGGGAAATACGATATTGTACATTGTGGTTATAAAAGAATACAAGATAATAAAGTAATAAGAGTAGTTAATGGAACAGGAGAAGAATATATTCAGGATAGATTAAAGGCATTGGAGTGTATAATAGGTGGAAAATTATTTGTAGGAGCTTTATGGAATAAGATTTATAAAAGAAAATTATTTGAAAGTATTAAGTTTGATGAAAAATTAAAAATAAATGAAGATATATTAGTAAATTATAAAGCATTTAATATGTGTAATAAATCTATATTTATTGATATTCCAAAATATAATTACTATGAGGTTGAGGGTTCAGCCTGCAAAACTATACTTGATAAAAAAAAATCAAATGATAGATTGAAAGTTGCAAAAGAAATTTATAATGATGTGGAAGATAACTATTTAAAAGAGATATCTTTTAATAAATATATAGGATGTTTGATAGAAATTTATAGGTATTATTTATACAGCACTGAAAAAGATAGAAAGTCAAAATGCAAGTTAATAGAAAAGAAAATTAATAATGAATGTAGTCACGGTAATTTAAGAAATAAAAGAGATAAAATAACTATTAAATTAATAGGCATGAGTCCTAGACTATATAAGTTAATTTATTTTATATATGACAAGGTAAGAAAACCTAATTGGGATGTGCAGGGATGATGAAATGAAAAAAATATTATTTGTATGCTATGGGCTAGGAATAGGTGGGATAGAAAAATGTTTAGTAAGTTTGCTAAATGAATTAGATTTAAATAAATATGAAATTGACGTTTTACCAATGAATCCTGAATTTGAATTAAAAAATCAAATAAGAGATGATATAAATATACTAAATACATTTGAATATGCTATTAATACTAAAGATACATTTTCACAATACATAAAAGAAAAAAATAAATTTTTAAAGGTGTTTAAAATAAGTAAATATATTGTATTTAGATTAGTAAATAAATTTGGAAGTAAACCATGGAAATTATTTAAAAGCCCTAATAAAAGTTATGATATAGCTATAGCATATTCTCAAAATGATTTTTCTCCATATTATGTAATAGATAAAGTAAATGCTAAGATAAAATATATGTGGTATCACAATGGAGCTTATGAAAAAGGAAATAAACAATATGAAATTGATAAACAGTATTATCCTAAATTTGCTAATATGGTAGCTGTTTCAAAAGATTGTAAAAAACAATTAGTAATGAGATTTCCACAACTCAAAGATAAAATACTAATATTACATAATATAATAAACAAACAAGAAATTATAAATTTATCAGAAAAAGTGCAGTATGAAATTTTCCATGAAAATACTATAAATATTGTATCGGTAGGAAGACTTACTGAAGAAAAAGGCGGAAAACTAGCAATAGAAGTATGCAGAAAACTATTAGATGAAGGCTATAATATAAAATGGTATTGGGTAGGAAATGGAAATCAATTTCCTTGGTTAAGTGATAAAATAAAAAAAATGAACATGAGAGATACGTTTTACTTATTAGGAAATAAAACAAATCCTTATACATATATAAAAAACTGTGATATATACGTACAACCATCATATTATGAAGCTTATTGCACTACTACTAATGAAGCTAGAATTTTAAATAAACCTGTAGTAGCAACTAATGTAGGGGGCATGAAAGAACAGTTTATTAATGGTAAAACGGGCATATTGGTAGATATAGATAAAAATTCTATATTTAATGCAATTAAATTATTAATAGATAATGATGAATGTAGATTACAACTTAGTTTCAACCTTAAGAATATAGAGTATGAATTTGATAACTATATTAATGAGTATGATAATTTATTCACGGAGAGACATGGATGATGGATAAAAAAATAAGTATAGTAGTACCAGTTTATAATTGTGAGCAGTATATATCAAAGTGTTTAGATAGTTTAGTAAATCAATCTTATAAAAATATAGAAATAATAATTGTAAATGATGGATCAACAGATGGTACAGAAAAAATTTGCTATGAATATAAAATTATAGATTCTAGAATTAAAATTATTAATGTTGATAATGGAGGAGTATCTAAAGCTAGAAATATAGGAATAGAAAATTCAGTAGGTGATTTTTTAATGTTTTGTGATAGTGATGATTATACATCTACTAATTGGTGTAAATTCATGCTAGAGAATTATGAAGAAAATAATTTAACTGTATGTGACTATTATAATGTAAGTGATGGAGAAGAGAATGATTTTACATATGACAGACCTAAAATAGATAAAGTAACAAAGAAAGAAGATTTTTTTAAGTTAAAATTATATGGTATAAATGTTCCATGGAATAAAATTTATAATTTAGAACTTATAAAAAATAATAAAATTAGGTTTGATGAAGATATATTTATAGGGGAAGACTTAAGATTTAACATTGAATATTTAGATTCAATTTCAGAAAATATAATTTTTCTAAAAGAAAGACTCTATTATTATACATTGTCAAGAAAAGATTGTTTAACAAATAGGATGTACAAAGACTATGATAAACAATGCATAAATCAGTACCATTTTATTAAAGAATATATGGAAAAATTCAAAACAAAAGATAAATATGTGTGGAATATATTCTACAATAATATTTTTTTAGAATTAGTAAATTCATTTAATATGAATTTACTTTTGAAAGATGACAAATTTATAGAATGTATAAAAAAAAATAGTCATGTAATGAAAACTACTGAATACCAGCTATGTGCTAAAAATGCAGAAATATCACCTAATAAAATTTGTAAATGGGTATATAGAAAAAGAAACTATTGGTGGATATATATATTTAATAGCCTTATAAAATTAAAAAATAGATAATAAGAGGGATATACGAAGGAGATGCTTTTGATAGAGTAGATATTCAGGACTTGAACTAGATACATCTTTGATAATAGGAAATGATGTACGGATAGGACTAGAGTAAAAATAGGAAATCATTGTATATTAGGAGCAGCAACTGTAGTAAATAAAGATATGCTAGATTATGGGATAGTTAGGAGGGACTAGCTAGAATACTAAAAATGAGAAATGGGGATTTAGTAAATGAGTAGAATAAAATTATATTATCATTCTGGTAGTAAAAATCATGGATGCGAAGCTATTGTGAGAGGAACGTCAAAAATATTAGAAGAAGATTTATCACTTTTCTCAATAAGACCAAATGAAGATATAGAATATGGATTGAATAATATATGTGAAATTATTGAGGATAAAGAAGAAATATTAAATAAGTATAGTTTGAAAAATATATTAGCTATTTTGGATATTAAAATTAATAAAAGTATAGATACAGTAATTAAAAATAGAAGAAAAAAAATATTAGATAATATCAAAAAAGATGATATTTGTTTCTCTATAGGGGGAGATAATTATTGTTATCCAGGCACTGATATTATAGGAGCTTTAAATAATAATATACGTAAAAAGGGTGCAAAAACAGTTTTATGGGGATGCTCAGTTGAGCCAGACGTAATTAAAGGAGATGTATCAAAGGACCTATCAAAATATAACCTAATAGTTTCAAGAGAATCGATTTCATATAATGCATTAAAAAAAGCAAATCCAAATACAAAATTATATCCAGACCCAGCATTTCAACTAGACAAAATAGAATTACCATTACCAAAAGGATTTGAAAAAGGAAATACTGTAGGTATAAATGTTAGTCCACTTATAATAGACTGTGAAAGGAATAAAGGAATAACAAAAGATAATTATGAAGAGCTTATAAAATATATTATAAACAATACAAATATGCAAATTGCTCTTATTCCTCATGTTGTTTGGGATGATAATGATGATAGAGTACCTCTTTTAGAACTATACAATATGTTCAAAGAAACAGGCAGAGTTGTTATGATAGAAGACTGTAACTGCATGGAATTAAAAGGGTATATATCTAGATGTAGATTTTTTATAGGAGCTAGAACTCATGCTACTATAGCAGCATATTCAATGTGTGTACCTACTTTAGCAGTAGGATATTCCGTAAAGGCAAGAGGAATTGCTAAAGATATATTTGGAACATATGAAAACTATGTACTTTCAGTTCAATCTTTAGACAAAAAAAATAATTTAGCAGATTCATTTAAATGGTTAGAAGCTAATGAAAAGAATATAAGAGTTCACCTAGAAAATTTTATACCCAAATATAAAAAGGATGCTTTAATGATTAAAAGCTGTGTTAGGGAGCTTGTTAAATAGGTGGTTATTGTGAAGAAAATTTGTGAAAAAGAAAAGTGCTGTGGATGTCATGCTTGTTTTAACATTTGTACTAAAAATGCTATAAGTATGAACTATGATGAAGATGGATTTTTATATCCTATAATTAATGCCAAAAGATGTGTAGAGTGCAATTTATGCAAAAATGTATGCCCTATTTTAAGTAGTAAGGTTAGTGATTCATTATACAAAATATATGCATGTTATAACTTGGATGAACAAGTAAGAAAATTGAGTTCATCAGGAGGTATATTTACTTTATTAGCTAAATATGTAATTGAAAGAAAAGGAATTGTTTTTGGAGCAAGGTTTGATGAGAATCTAAAGGTAATTCATGATGAAATAAATAATGAAAATAAACTCAATGTATTTAGAGGATCTAAATATGTTCAAAGTGAAATAGGAAATACATACTTTAGAGCAAAGTTATACTTAGAGAAAGGAATATTAGTACTATTTTCAGGAACACCTTGTCAAATTCATGGTCTAAAAAGTTATCTAGAAAAAGAATATGAAAATTTAATTTGTGTTGATTTAATATGTCATGGAGTACCTTCTCCTAAGATATGGACAAGTTATAAGGATGAAATATCTAATGGTAAAAGATGTATAGATATGAAATTCAGAGATAAAACTTTAGGATTAAAAGACACAAAAATTAAGTTTTATTTTGAAGATGGCAGCGTTTATGAGGAAAAATATAATGATAGTAAATATATAAATGGATTTATTCAAAACTGTTTTTTAAGATTATCATGCTATAGGTGTGATTTTAAAGGTGAAAATAGAAAAAGTGATATTACATTAGGAGATTTTTGGGGAATTAAAGATATATTACCTAACTTAGATGACAATAAAGGAATATCTTTAATTATATCTCATTCAAATAAAGCTGAGAAAATATTAGGTGAAATAAAAAATAGTACCTATATTAAAGAAGTAAACTCACAAAAAACTTTTAAAGAAAACCCTTGTGCTTTAAGACCGGTAGAATTAGATGATAAGAGAAGTAAATTTTATGCTTTTTATAGTAAATTTAGTGTATCAAAGTCAGTTAAAAAGTGTACTAAAATACCTATATATAAACTTATCAAGTTTAAATTAGAAAGCATTAAATATAATACAAAATATATCTTATATTCAATACTGAAAAAAATAAATATTGTTAAATAACTATTAAATATATAATGAAAATTATTAAGGGTGGGAGATATGAAAAAAACTAAAGGCATTTTAATTAGTTATTTAAAAAATAAAATAGGCAATTGGATTAGTGTAAATCCTAATATAATAAGCAATCAAGACACAATAAATATATTGAATGAAAATAAATATTCTTTATCAAGATTTGGAGATGGTGAGTTTAATATTATCTGGGGAAATGATATTGGATTTCAATGTTATAACGAATCTTTGGCCAATAGATTAAAGTATATTTTAAAAAAACATAATAAAAAAATTTTAATAGGTATTCCAGATAGTTTTGAAAATCTAGATAAGTTTGAAGATGAACCTAAAAAATTTTGGGAAGATTATATGGCCACAAATAAAAATAAAATAATTAAATTATTAAATATGGAAAAAATGTATTGTGATTCATTTATAACTAGATTTTATTTACCATATAAATATAAATATAAAAGCAGTGAACGGATATTGCAAATAAAGAAAATATGGCAAGGTAGAAAAATTGTATTTGTAGAAGGATCATTAACTAGAATGGGGATTGGAAATGATTTATTTGACAATGTAGCTAATATTAGGCGAATTTTAGTTCCTGTCACAAATGCTTTTAGTTTATATAATGATATATTAAATGAATGTTTAAATATTGATAAGGATTATTTATTTATTTTATCAATAGGTCCTACAGCATCGGTGCTTTCATACGATTTGTCTGAATATGGATATCAAGCTTTAGATTTAGGTCATATAGATTTACAATATGAATATTACTTAAGGAAATGTTGTGAAAAAATTAAGATTATAGGAAAGTATAATAATGAAATAGATAATGGTGATAAGGTTGAAATGATAAATGATGAGGATTATAGCAATCAAATAATAAAAAGAATTGGGTGTTAAATTAATAAAAAATGTGGCGTTTATTGTGACAACAACTTTTCATGGTACTATTTTTATTGATTTATTTAAAAAGAAAAATTCATTGAAATTAATAATGTATAAAATTATAGTAAAGTAAAAACATAGCTTGGGGAGTTTTAGATGAAAAAGTTTAATGAAATACATATAGGGGCGATATTATCATATATAGATTTGGGGATAGGAAGTATTATACCACTAATATATACACCTATCATGTTGCGTATGTTAGGACAAAATGAATATGGTATATACAGTTTGGCTACATCATTAACATCATATCTATCATTATTGAATTTTGGCTTGGGTAGCGCTGTCATTAGATATATTTCAAAATACAGAACAGAAAAAAATAAAGAAGGGGAAGAAAGTATAATAGGTCTATTTATATTTATATACGTACTTTTAAGTTTAATGGTATGTGTCGTTGGATTAATAATAGTAATATCCTTAGATTCCTTTTTTGCAAATAGTTTGAGTAATTCAGAAATAGATAAATTAAAAATATTAATATTTATTTTAACTATTAACATAGCTATTGGTTTTCCTGGGAGCGTTCTATCATCAGTAATTATATCTCATGAAAAATTTATTTTTAGAAAGGTTGTTGATTTGTCATTTACCATTTTAATACCAGTATTTAACTTACTTGTACTATCTAGAGGGTGGAATACTATAGGTATGGTTTTATGCACAACAATATTCTCAGTAGTAATATTAATTATAAATGTAATGTATCTATCTAAGATTATGCATATTAAGCCTAATTTCAAAAATATGCCATTTAATATATTAAAAGAAATAGCTATATTTTCATTTTTTATTTTTATTGGCAGTATTGTTGATATGTTATACTGGTCTACAGACAAAGTATTAATAGGATCTATGATAGGAACATCAGCTGTTGCAATATATAGTGTTGGTGGTACTTTTAATAATATGGTACAACAGTTAGCAATGGCACTAAGTGGTGTTCTTGTTCCTAAAGTTAATAGTATGGTATTTAATAAATCTTCAAATAAAGATCTTTCAGATTTACTTATAAAAACCGGTAGGCTACAGTATATAATTGTATCATTAACAGTTTCGGGATTTATTGTATTTGGAAGACAGTTTATTAAATTTATAGCAGGGGAAGGCTATGAAAGTGCATATATAGTAGCCTTATTAACAATGGTACCTTTAATAATTCCTTTGATACAAAATATTGCGTTAAATATAATTGTTGCTAAAAATAAGCATAGATTTAGATCTATTTTATATTTGATTGTATCTATTGTTAATGTTTTATCGACTATTATAGCTATTAACTATTGGGGAATAATTGGGGCAGCTTTCTGCACGTGTATTGCATTTTGTATAGGGAATATAATAGTTATGAACGTTTACTATTATAAGGTTATTAAATTAGATATATGTAGGTTTTGGAAAAATATAATAAGTATGAGTTATGTTCCGATTGCTATGATTTTTTTTGGATTATGCTTGATAAATAACATAGGAATAAATACAATTTCAAGGTTTATAATAGGGGTAATAATATATACTTTAGTTTTCGTAATGATGACATTTAAATTTAGTATGAATAAATACGAAAAAGATATTTTTTTAAAACCAATTAAAAATATGAGTTCTAAATTTCTAAATTTAAACAGCAAAGTTAGTAGCTAACTATTATTATAATGTAAAGAATAAAGGTGTAATATAAAGAAATTTTACTTGTAAACAAGGAGAGAGAGATGAGTAAAAAAGTAAAAAAAATAAACCTTGTTATATTACTTGCATTTTTAATTTGTTTAACATGTAGATACCAAGTACACATATCCTATAACAAATTAACAACAAACAACTACTTCATAACAACAAATAAAATCAATAATTCAGCTAACATAATTATTATATCAGATCTTCATGATAACCAATTAGGAGAAAATAACAGGGAGTTAATGTATAAGATAGAACAATTATCTCCAGATATTATTTTAGTGGTAGGTGATGTAGTTAACTCAAATTCAAAAGATAGCAAAATAGCTACAAATCTTATGAAACAACTATGCAAAAACCACAAAGTATTTTATTCCTTAGGAAATACAGATATAGATTACATAGAATCGAGAAGTTCTGATTTAATAAAAGAACTAAAGGATATAGGGGTAACAATACTTGATAATGAGTACGAAGATATAGATTTAAACGGAAACAAAATAAGAATAGGTGGAATGTATGCCTATGCTTTCGGATTAAACGATAACAATGATGTAGACAAAGATACTATGGAAGAAGGAGTTTTTGATTTTTTAACTGATTTTCAAGACACAGATAATTATAAAATCATGATGGCACACAGACCAGATAGTTTTATCTTTGGAAATGCATCCCAAGTTTGGAACATTGACTTAGTGGTAAGTGGTCATAACCATGGTGGACAAGTAGTATTACCTTTTGTTGGAGGTCTATACGGTGGAGATCAAGGGTGGTTTCCGAAGTATGACAAAGGACTTTTTGATTTAAATAAGATAAAAATTCTTATAACTAGTGGATTGGGCTCAGGCAAACAAAAATTGCCTAGATTCAATAATCCACCAGAAATAGTTAATTTATATTTATCTAAATAGTAAAATAGTTTTTAGAGCTTATAAATAAGCTCTTTTTTATGTGAAAATCATTTATTATTAATAATTAAGGTGAGTAACAAAAATGGGAGTAATAGTAAAATACTAAATAATTATTGAAACTTTAACTAAAAAAGTATAATATTTAGGTGTGTGGAAAAATTAGAGGAATTAGTGTGAAACTGAAAGAAAATATCTTTATAATTGGGGAATTTGAAGATATTTAGTCTATTTTATTAACTAAAGAGTAATATAATAGGGGTACAACATACTATATAGATTTAAGTTAACAAATGAAAATTAATTTCCATAATGGGGGAGGAAATAATGAAAGGAATTATAATTTCTGAATCTTTAGTAATTAGAAAGGGTGTAGCCCAAATACTAGAAGAAGAGGATACAGTAAAATCTTTAAATGAGGGGTATATGTGCAAAGATATTAATAAAGGAAAATATGATTTAGTCATATTTGATTTAAATAAAAATAGAAAAGAATATCTAAACTGTATAAAAGAAGTTAAGCAAAAAACTGATGCAAAAGTAATGATTTTAGATTTTTATGAAGATATGAGGCTTTTCTCTAAATGTATGAAAATAGGAGTAGACAGCTATATTTTACCTAATATAGAAGGTGAAAGTATTAAATATGCTGTTAAGCTATTATCCAAGGGTAAGAAATACTTTGACTCTGATTTGGTAGAAAGCTATATGAAAAAAGACAATATAAATGAAATAAAAGAACTTACTAAGAGAGAAAATGAGATACTTTTATGTATTTCAAAAGGAAAAAGTAATCAAGAGATAGCTACGGATTTGTGTATAACAGAACACACTGTGAAAAAACATACAAGTAATATTTTTGAAAAACTAAATTTACGAGATAGAACGCATGCAGCTCTTTATGCTCATGAAATAGGAATTATATAAAAGAAATATAAAGGACTCAATTAGGGCTTATTAATAAGCTCTTTTTTTATATGAAAAATTACTTGCTATCAATAAAATAAACTTCAAAGAAAAAATGTTAGAATATCGTATTAAAATCTAACAAAAAATACTATAATGTTATATGTGAAAAAAATACAAAGGAGCAAAACAATGAGCAAATTAGCAAGAGCCACTTTTGGACTAATGGTGGCAACTATAATAGCAAAAATTTTGGGATTTGGTAGAGAATTAGTTCTTGCTGCTGGGTATGGAACAAGCATATACAGTGATGCCTATGTAACGGCCATGAATATACCTCAGGTTATTTTTGCAATAATCGGAAGTACTTTAGCAACAGTGCTTATACCAATGTATATGGAAGTACATAGAGACGAAGGAGAAGAAGGTTCTCTTAAATTTGTGAATAATGTGTTTAACTTGGTTGTAATAGGATGTTTAGCTCTTTCTGTTCTTGGATTTATATTTACTGAAGAAATTGTAGATGTATTTGCCATGGGATATGAAGGAGAGGCATTGCAGGTAGCTATTAATTTTACTAGAATAACTATTCTTGGAATTGTATTTACTGGCCTAAGTTATGTAATGACTTCTTATCTACAAATAAAAAATGATTTTATTACTCCAGGACTTAGTAGCGTGCCAAAGAATGTAATTATTATTGTGGCAACTTTACTTAGTATAAAGCATGGCCCTTATATAATGATTTGGGGGACTTTGCTGGGAATGGTGAGCGAGTTTTTATTTCAAGTACCTTATGCTATTAAGGCTGGATATAGATATGTACCAATTATTAAGATAAAAGATAAATATATTAAAAAGATGGCTTGGCTTATTGCTCCTGTGTTGATCGGTGTGGCAGTAAATCAGGTGAATACTTTGGTAGATAGAACTTTAGCATCTACATTGCCAGCAGGAACGGTTTCTGCACTAAATTATTCAAATAAATTGATATCTTTTGTTATAGCCATATTTATAACATCAATTTCATCTGTGATTTATCCTATTTTATCACAGTTGTCAAATGAAAACAATAAGGAGAGATTTACTGCCTCTGTTATAAAAAGTATAAATTGCGTTATAATACTTGTTTTACCAATTACTGTAGGAACTATAGTTTTGTCACTTCCCATAGTTAGGGTACTTTTTGAAAGAGGAGCCTTTGACCCAAGGGGAACTTATTTAACAGCAGTGGCTTTATCCATGTACTCTGTAGGAATGGTTGCATATGGTTTAAGAGATGTTCTTGGAAAGATTTTTTACTCTTTACAAGACACAAAAACTCCAATGGTAAATGGTGTAATTGCCATGGGTGTGAATATGGTTATGGACGTGGTGTTTATTAAGTTTTGGGGACTAGGAGGTCTTACTTTGGCTACTAGCTTATCTTCCCTTGCTTGTATTATGTTATTGTTTAGAAGTTTGAAAAAGAAGATTGGATACTATGGACAAGATAAGATTGTCAAGGCTACAGTGAAAAGTCTTGTGTCATCTTTGATTATGGGTGCTGTAGCTTATTATTCTTATCATTATATGATAGGATTCACTCATACTGGGGGAGAAGCGGAGTTTATTGTGCTGATGATTGCTGTTACTTTGGCAGCGGCTGTGTATGGTGGTCTTGTTATATTGTTTAAGATTGATGAGATTAGGATTGTTACGGATGTTATTAAAAGAAGATTGAAAAGAGCTTAGAAATAGGCTCTTTTTTCGTATTAAGCTATATATAAAAAAATTATAAAATTATGATTATTCATATGACTAAAAATTCAATAAAAATCGTTGACAAAAAATGGTAAAAAGTACACAATAAAAATATAGGATTATATGTTATGAGAGTAAGATTATATAAATAATAAGAGAAACATGGGAGTAAAAAATGAAAATAAATGGGGATTTTATGATAAGAGAGATTGCAGGAGATACTATTCTTGTTGCAACAGGACAAGCTTCACAAAATTTTAATGGAATGATAACGCTAAATGAAGTTGGAGCATTTATTTTACAAAAAATTGAAGAATGTAAAAATGAAAATGAGTTAATTAGCAAAATTCTTGATGAATTTGAAGTAGATAAAAATATAGCTAGAGAAGATACTAAGGAGTTTATTGAACAGCTTTTAAAAATGGGGATAGTTTTGAATGCTGATTAAATTTTACTAGGATATATAATTATAGTTGGTATTTTACAATATAGAGAAATTAATTTTATATAGGGGTATGTATGGAAATTTCTTTATGTTGTATTAAATATAATTAAATATTATGGGGGGAATAATGTGAGAAGAAAATATACAAAGCCAAGTATGAGCATAGATATGTTCGAAGCAAATGAGTATATAGCAGCTTGTTACAAAATATACTGTAATGTGCCTACGGGTTATGGTTTTAATGATCGAAATGGCGATGGAAAGTATAATAAAAAAGATGATGGTTCTAAGATAGCTTCAGGAAGAGGATGTAATAAAGTGCATGTAGGTGTACATTTAGATGAAGCACCTCATGAAAATGCTATGTGGCAACCAACTGATTTTTGGGGTGATGACAAGGGTCAGGCTTATGGAGTATTCAATTGGACTCAAGGGAATGGTAACAGTGGACAGCATTTCTCAAAAGTTTCAGACACTCAGTGGGAAACTAATCCAAATGCATCATAAAATAAAATAAATATATATAAAAGGCAAAGGTGGGATGGAAATCCTACCTTTTTTGAGGTAAGTATGAATATAAAATGTGGTAAATTAGCATTTAAAATATATAATGATAAAAGATGGGATATTCCTATTAATGTAAAAAAATTTGAAGATAATGATAGTGAAACAGATATACTTTATGAAATTAATTTTGTAGATGATATTAAATATAACAATGGGCAAATTGTATGTCAAAGAGACAAAATTTTAGTTACTAGAAGTGATAATAATCTTGAATCCAGATATTTGATAATACCGGATAGTTTTTACCCTTATGCCTATTATAGGGAAGATAGTGACAAAGAAATAAGAATAGAAATCATAAAGGATTTCAAAAGTAGCTTCACTATAGATACAATGTTTTGGTCTTTATTTGCACTAGAAAAACATTTAATAAAAAAAGAATCAATTATTTTCCATTGCTCATACATGCTTTATAAAGAGCATGCAGTTTTATTTAGTGGACCAAGCGGTATAGGCAAATCAACACAATCAAGTTTATGGAAGAAAAATAGGAATGCTAGAATCATTAATGGAGATAGGGCTTTATTAGAAAAAGAAGATAAATGTTGGTATGTAAATGGTTGGCCCGTTTGTGGTTCTTCAGAGATTTGTATAAATGAAAAACACAAGCTAGGTTCTATCGTATTTTTAGAAAAAGGAAATAAAAATTCGGTCATTTGTCTTGAAAGAAAAGATGCAATAAAAAAATTAATTAGTCAAACAACTATCAATTATTGGAATAAGGATTTTGTAAATCAGGCAATATATTTAGCCGAAAATATTGTAGATAATATAAAAATATATGAATTAACATGTACGCCAGATATAGATGCAGTAAAAGTCTTAGAAAAGTTTTTGGAGGAGAATGAGGAATGGATACATTAGAAGCAAATAATAGTATTGAAGAAAAATTATGTTACAAAGCAACCTTAGCTAATATTCCATTAAGTGGAGCTTTTGAATTATTACCTCTTTGTAATATGAACTGTAGTATGTGTTATATACGATTAACAAATGAGGAAATGAATAAAATTGGAAAAATTAGAACTGCTGATGAATGGTTATCCATTGCAAAAGAAATGAAAGATTCAGGTACACTTTTCATACTATTAACAGGTGGAGAGCCTTTGCTGCATAAAGAATTCGAAAAAATTTATAATGGTCTGAGAGAAATGGGAATGATTGTAACTATTAATACTAATGGTACTTTAATTAATGATAAAGTATGTGATATGTTAGAGAGCAATAAGCCACGTAGAGTAAATATAACTCTTTATGGTGCAAGTAATGAAACTTATGAAAAATTATGTAATAACCCTAAGGGCTATGATGAAACAATAAGGGGCATAAATTTATTAAAACGAAGAGATATAGATATTAAGTTAAATTCAAGTTTAGTAAAAGAAAATATGAATGATTTACCTAATATGTTAGAAATAGCTAACAATTTAGATCTTCCTATAAAAGTAGATACTTACATGTATCCAAAAACTAAAGGAATTGAAAATGATTTTAATAATGAAGATAGAATAGACCCACAAAAGGTGGCCAATATAGATACTTTTATTAGATACAATACAGAGACTGAAGAATCGTTTATGAAAAATAGATGGGAGTATTTAAATAAATATGAGTATGGTAAAAATACTGAACCTCCTAAATACTTACCTTTAAATTGTAGAGCAGGTAAAAGTTCTTTTTGGATAAACTGGCAAGGAAATATGACTCCCTGCGTATTTTTAGACAATATATATATGGATGTTTTTGAAAATGGATTTATAAAATCATGGAATTATATAGTTGAAGAAAGTAAAAACATATTTTTATCTTCTGATTGTAAACTTTGTGATAAGAGAGAAGTATGCCAAGTTTGTGCAGCATCAGCTTACTGTGAGACTGGAAGTGTAAGTGAAAAACCGGAGTATTTATGTAAATTAACAGAAGAAACAATAAGGATTTTAAGTTGTTGATGAGTAGAATTAAGTTAGGTGTTAGGGGGGAAGATTGATATCTATGGAGTCAATCAAAATAATAATTGGGAAAATTAAAGATGGAACTATTAGGCAGATGTGGATAGAGTTTAAGTGGATGTTTGGCTATGCTAAAAAATATAAAAAAGAAATAGTTTTTTATATTTTTTTAGGAATCTTTTCAACGGTCATGACTTTAGTAAGTAGCATTGCATCCAAGGAGTTAATAGATGTTGTTACAGGACATAATATAAAAGGAGCGCCACTGATAGCCATAATTATGATAGGTATGGCACTATTTAGTTTGTTTTTTAATTCTCTTATGTCTCGAATTACATTAAAAATAAACATAAGAATACAAAATGATATTCAGGCGGATATTTTTGACAAAATAATAGAAGTTAACTGGTTAGATCTTTCAAAATATCCAAGTGGAGATATATTAAATAGATTTAGTAGTGATGTGGGAACTGTAGCTCAAAGTGCTATTGGATGGGTACCAGATTTAGCTGTAGGTGTATTTAATTTTATAGCTACACTTGCTGTAATTATGTACTATGATTCCACAATGATGGTATTAACAGCACTTAATGCTCCAGTTATGCTTTTATCGTCTAAATTGTTAATGTCTAGAATGAGAGATTACACAAGAAAAGTTAAAGAAATGAATAGTGAAGTTACCCACTTTCAAACAGAAACTTTTTCAAATGTAGACTCTATAAAGTCTTTCGATTTAACATCATTATTTTCTAGAAGACTTAGAAATTTTCAATCTAGATACAAGGATGTAAACTTAGAATATAACTTATTTAGTATAAAAACCAATGTGATATTGTCCTTAATAGGAATGGTTATTGAATATTCTTTCTTTGGTTGGGCTGTATATAGATTATGGACCGGGTATATTACCTATGGAGAAATGACCTTATTCTTGACTCAAGCAGGAAGGTTATCCTCTTCTTTCAGTTCTTTAATTTCTATAATTCCATCAACAGTAGGTTCTACCATTTCAGCAGCACGTCTTATGGAAATAATAAATTTACCAAGGGAAAATAGAAATATTGGTGATAGTGAGGAACTTAGAGGAGTTAGCAAGGATGGATTTTCTATAAAACTAAAAGATGTGGACTTTTCTTATGTAGAGGATCAACAAGTTATTAATTCATCATATTTTGAAGCTCATAGAAATGAAATAGTAGCCATAGTAGGTCCTTCTGGAGAAGGTAAAACCACTTTGATTCGTATGTTCTTAGGACTGATTTTACCAGACTCAGGTGAAGCAGTTATGATAGATAAAGATGGGAAAAGAATAGAGTTAAATGCATCCACAAGGAAATTTTTCTCCTATGTGCCACAAGGAAATACCATATTCTCTGGAAGTATAGCAGAAAATTTAAGAATGGTTAAAGAAGATGCTACAGATGAAGAAATAATAGAAGCTTTGGAAATAGCTTGTGCTTATGAATTTGTTGAAAAACTACCTGAGGGAATAAATAGTACTGTAGGGCCTAGAGGATTGGGCCTTTCTGAAGGACAAGCTCAGCGTATTTCCATAGCTAGGGCAGTTCTTAGAGATGCGCCAATACTGTTGCTAGATGAGGCAACTTCAGCTTTAGATGTAACTACAGAGAGAAAAGTTCTAAGAAATATTATTCAACAAAAGCCTAATAAAACTTGTATAGTTACTACTCATAGACCTAGCGTTTTAAATCTAAGTCAAAGAGTTTATAGAGTTATGAATAAAACTATTACGGAACTTTGTGAGGAGGAGTCTAGTGAAATGGCTATAGACTTTTAGAAATAGTTTATTTCAGTAAAACACTAAAATCAAAACTAAAACAGGGGCAAAGGAGTGCACAAAAATGTTACCCCCTTGAAAAGGAGAAATATGAACAAAATATACAAAGATTTTTTTCAATTATTAAGATCTAGTTTAAAAAACGAAACACCATTTATAGAAGATAATATAGATTGGGTAGAAATGTTAAGATTGTCTTCTATACATGAGGTTGTTCCACTTATTTATAAATCAGCTTATAAAATTCAATCTTTTCAACAAACAGACTTGAATTTTACTAAATATTTCAAAAAAACATCCATGCAAATAGTCTATAGTCAAATTCAAAGAAGCGATAGATTTTTACAGATATATAAACAGTTCAACGAAGTAGGGGTGAAAATATTAGTATTCAAGGGAATAATATTAAGGGAACTATATCCAATACCTGAAGAGCGTATTTCTGCAGACGAGGATTTATTAATTGAACTGAAAAACTTAAAACAAGCTATAAAAATATTAGAAGATAACAATATGGAGAGGGCTTTGTCGGAGGGAGAAGAAGCTGATGTCTATCATTATTTTTGTAGACAAACTGGACTTCATCTAGAGTTACATACAGCTTTATTTGGTGATAAATCAGCTACAAATAAAAAAATCGAAGAGATATTTAGTACTGTTTTTCAAGATGCAGATACAATAAACATAAACAATATAGATGTACACACATTTTCCATAGACAAACATTTTTTATACATAATATGCCATGCAATCAAGCATTTTGTTTCATGTGGTACGGGAATTAGACAGATTTGCGACATATCCATGTATATAAATAAATATTATGAAATTATAAATTGGAATTATATATGGAAAGAAATTACTAACATGGGATATGATACTTTGTTAGTAAATTTACTTCAAATAGCCATAGATTACTTGGAATTAGATGAAAATAAGGTAGTTTATGCAAATGATAAAAATAATTATTATATAAACACAGATAATCTGATGGAAGATATAATGGATGGTGGAATATACGGCACAAGCACCCAGGCAAGATTAAATTCAGCCAATATGTCCCTTGATGCTCTAAACAAAGAATCAAAATCAAAAATTAAGTCTAACATAGCAGCAATCTTCCCAAAATCAGAAAACTTGAAAATGAGATACAAATATTTAGAAAAATATCCAGCATTACTACCAGTGGCATGGACAAGTCGAATTCTAACTTATTCAAAAGAAAGAGGTAGTTTGTCCAATGTAGGAGCTACTGCAAAGGAAACTATTGAAGTAGGCAACAGAAGAATAGATTTGCTTAAAGAATATAAACTCATAAAATAACATCAATTAAAAAAGTGCTTTCAAATTAAATATAATTTGGAAGCACTTTTATGATTAAGAATAAATATTAATTTGAAACTATAATATTATGTCCTTCTCTTCTAAATTTGTCTACTAATTCATCATCAATATTTGAATCAGTAACTATACATTCAACCTCATCTAGTGGACACACCTTATAAAGAGAAATTTCATTGAATTTAGTGCTATCTGATAAGACAACAACTTTCTTTGAACAGTCCATCATTTTATTATGAACCATAACTTCTGCCATTCTTTGATCTGTAATTCCACTATCTAAAGACACACCACAAGCTGTTAGAAACATTATATCAAGATTTACTTTATCTAGTATTAATGTGGCAAAATCAGAAACAAAGGAGTTTTCATCTGGTGTAAGTACACCGCCTGTTGCAATAACAGTAAAACCTTTTTTGTCAACTAGCTCATGAGCATTTACTAAAGAGTTAGTTACAATTGTAAGGTTGTTGAATTTTTGCTTTAATACTTTTGCTAATTCGAATGAAGTAGTTCCTGAGTCAAGTCCTACAGACTGACCTTCTTTTATTAACTCTGCAGCAGAAAGTGCTATAGAGTGTTTCATTTCTGGGTTTTGGCACTGTCTTACATTAAAAGAAACATACTTGTCTTCGCTTATATTACTAGAGGCTTGTTTATTGTTCTTAATAATTGCTCCTCCGTGGACTCTTTCCAATTTATCAACTTCTTCTAGATACTTAAGATCTTTTCTAATAGTTTCTGAAGAAGCATTTAGGAGCTTTTTTAAATCCGTTGTTTTTACAATTCCATCAGTTCTTAATTTTTCTAATATGATGGAATATCTCTCTTCTGCTATTATATGTTTCACCTCCAATTGCATTATATTGCATATGTATATAATATTATAGGTTATATGTGTTATTATTGCAAATATTTAATAAAAACACAATAAAAAACAACTTTTTAAAAACAAAACACAAAAAAACACAATAAATAACAAAAAAAACCTTGCAATACCAAAATAACACAAGTATAATTACAAATATAGCAAGGAAAGACAATTTAAGTCACGCTTGAAAACGATTTACAATTTAATGGGAGGTTTATATGGAAAACAGCACAAAAGGTATACAAACAGGAAAGTATGCAGCTAACAGATGGTTTACATTTGCCATATTAGTGTTAGGTGCAGGAACTATATTTAAGCTTAGTTCTTTAAAAGACGCATTTTATGTTCCAATGCAACAATATATGGGACTAAATCATACTCAGATAGGTATGGCATTATCAGTGTATGGAATGGTACAAACAGTAGGATTAATATTTTCAATTTATTTATCAGACAGATTTTCTAAAAAGTATATGATATCGTTCTCACTAGTAGGAGTAGGTTTAACAGGTATTTATTTATCTACATTCCCTCCATATGCAGGGTTCTTAGCAGCATTTGCTATACTTGCTATATTTGGTGAAGTTGTTTATTGGCCAGTTCTTTTAAAAGCAGTTCGACTTACAGCAACAGAAGAGGAACAAGGAAGAATATTTGGATTCTTAGAAGCTGGACGTGGAGTAGTTGATACTGTAGTAGCATTCTCAGCTTTAGCAATATTTAGTGCTATGGGATCAAGTGCTACTGGACTAAAAGGTGGTATCTTATTCTTCTCAGGAGTGGTTATAGTAGTTGGAATAATATCATACTTCTTAGTTCCACATGATGAAATAAGAGAAACAAATGATTCTGGTGAAAAAATAGGTAAAAATGCTGCAGCATTCCAAGGTATGATGCAAGCAATAAAAATGAAAGAAATATGGGTAGTTGCTTTCACAATATTCTCAGTATACTGTGTTTACTGTGGACTTACATATTTCATACCATTCTTAAGTGATATATATGCAATGCCAGCTGCTTTAGTTGGAGCATACGGAATAATAAATCAATATGGATTAAAAATGGTAGGTGGACCAGTTGGTGGATTCTTAGCTGATAAGGTTACAAAGTCTACTTCTAAATACATAAGAGCAGCATTTGTTGTAGCAGCAATTGCAATGACTATAATAGTAATGTTACCTCATGAATCAATGAGTATATATGCAGGTATGTCATTAACATTAGGATTTGGAGCTATAATATTCACAATGAGAGCAGTATTCTTTGCTCCAATGGATGAAATAAAAGTTCCAATAGAGATAAGTGGTGCAGCAATGTCAATAGGTTCTTTAATAGGATATTTCCCATCAACATTTGCATTTACTTTATACGGAAGTATGTTAGATAGATCTCCAGGACTTCCAGGTTACAAAATGGTGTTTATGACAATGATAGGATTCTCAGTAGTAGGGTTCTTCATAAGCTCTTACTTAGTACACGTAATTAAAAAGAAACAACAAGCCTAATAATAATTTAAATAAAATTGCTTTAGCATGACCTGTGAATATTTTCACAGGTTTATGCTCAATTAATACAAAAATTTATATTATACAACAAAGAGCGCTTTATATTATAATAGAAGTGCATAGAAGGAGAAAAAACTATGAAAAGTGCAAATATCAGAGAATTCAAAATAGATGGCAAGTGGTATAAAGGGAATTTACACAGTCATACTACAGTTTCAGATGGAAGATTAGAACCTAAAGAAGTAGTAGAATTATATAAAAAGAATGGTTATTCATTCATGTGCTTAAGTGACCATGATATATATACAGATTTTAGAGATGAATTAAATAGCAAAGAGTTTATACTATTGCCAGGTATAGAATGCTCTAGTGTTTTATATGACGAAAATAACGAAAGAAAAAAAATACATCATTTACATGGGATATTAGGAACAAGTGAAATGCAAGAAAAAGCAAAAGGTAACTTGTTTAAACATATGGAGACACTAGATCATGCCCCATGGGAAGGAGCTAAGACGGCTCAAGATATGGCTGATTTAATGGCAGCAAAAGGTTGTATAGCTACTTATAACCATCCATTGTGGTCAAGGGTGGATCAGGAAGACTTTATAAATACTAAGGGAATATTTGCCCTTGAAATATACAACCATGGAACAGTTTTAGAAAGTAATACAGGTTATGACACAATTCATTGGGATACTATGTTAAGAAACGGAAATAGAGTTTTTGGATTTGCATCAGATGATAACCATAATGAAGATTTTCTACCAGATTCATGTGGAGGATGGATAATGGTTAATGCTGAATCTTTAGAGCATGATAATATAATAAATGCATTATTAGAAGGAAATTACTACTCTTCATCAGGGCCAGAAATATATGATTTTGGCATAAAAGATGGAGTAGCTTATGTGGAATGTTCACCAGTAAATCATGTACACTTCATGTCAGGAAATGCTATAAATGGAGGGTTTTCATACTGGGGCGAACCAAAAGAAGATAGCGTTACAAAAGCAGAATTTAAATTAAGAGGTAATGAAACTTATATAAGAATAGAGTGTGTTGATAAATATGGGAAAAAAGCTTGGAGTAATCCTATATTTATAGATTAACTAGATGGTTAATAAATTATATTTTAGGTGAGGTAAATATGGAGAATATGGGAAATTTCATGAGGGAACTTGCTAGTATATTATGGGGCGATTGGCTTTTATATACCTTATTATCGGTAGGCGTACTTTACTCCTTTGCAACTGGATTTATACAATTCAGAAAATTCCCCTATATAATGAAGGAAACATTGTTAAAACCTATTAAAGAAAAGTCAAAAAATAAAGAAACTAACTCTAATAGTACAATATCACCATTTCAAGCAATGTGTGCAGCCCTTGCAAGTTGCGTTGGAAGTGGCAATATTATAGGTGTTTCCACAGCCCTTGTTTCAGGAGGAATAGGCGCAATATTTTGGATGTGGGTGGCTGCATTTTTAGGAATGGCAACAAAATATGGAGAGATAATTTTAGGTATTTTGTATAGAGAAAAAAATCATAGAGGTGAGTATGTGGGGGGACCTATGTACTATATTTCTAAAGGATTAAAGTTACCAGTATTAGGTTGTATCACAGCCATACTTATGACAATACAAATAATAGGTGGAAACTTTATTCAGTCAAACGCAATTTCAGGAGTAATGAAAAATACATTTAATGTGGCCCCTTTAGTCACAGCAGTAATATTATTTGCAACAATTTTTATTATAGTATCTGGAGGATTTAAAAGACTAGCAAGTGTAACTCAAAAAATTGTCCCATTTATGGCAATATTTTATATTTTATTTGGTGCTGTATTAATATTAATAAACATAAATCAAGTTCCTGGAGTATTTGCAGATATTTTCAAAAGTGCTTTTACAGTAGAAGCTGGTATAGGTGGTATAGCAGGTCACACTATAAAAGAAGCTATGAGATTTGGTGTGGCAAGAGGGTTGTATTCTAATGAAGCTGGAGAGGGATCGGCACCAGTAATACATTCAACTGCCAACGTTTCTCATCCAGTGGAGCAGGCTATATTTGGTGTTACAGAAGTATTTATAGATACAATAATAATTTGTACAATTACAGGTTTAGTTATAGGGTGTACAGGTGTTTTAGACAGTGGGGCACATCCTTCTGTATTAGTAATTAATGCATTTGGAACAATTCATCCAATATTAAGCTATATAGTATCCATAAGTTTAATATCTTTTTCTTTTACATCACTTATAAGTCAGTGGTACTTTGGTTATGTAGGATTAAATTATGTGTTTGGTGAAAAAATAGCATTAAACTTTAAATATGTATTCCCAATGTTTACAATAATAGGGTCACTAGTAAGTATAGATATGGTGTGGACAATACAAGATTGTGCTCTTGGATTATTAATATTACCAAATCTTCTAGCCCTAATAATATTATTACCTAAAGTAAGAAAATTGACAAAAGAGTATTTTCAACAAGATTATATAAAAACTAAAGAAGTAATAAATTAGTAAGCCTCAATTGTATTGAGGTTTACTTTTTGAAAAAATGGAGGATTATTATGTTACAAAAGGCAAAAAAAATAATGAAATCAGAGGTGTATACCAGGCGTAGCTTTAATGGTTGCCACGTTGATTTCTGTAATAATAGCAAATAGTAGTTTTAAAGATTTGTATGACTATTTATTTTATAATATATATATTTTTGATCATTTTAATTTTCATATGATAATTAATGATTTTTTAATGGCAATATTCTTTTTATATGTTACATTGGAAATAAAAAAAGAAGTGGAATATGGAATGTTGTCTAGTTTCAAAAAAGCATCTTTTCCTATTGTGGCATCTTTAGGTGGAGTTATTGTTCCTGCAATAATATATTTAATATTCAATTTTAAAAGTGGATATTCAAATGGTTTGGGAGCTGTAATCTCCACAGACATAGCTTTTGCTGTAGGAATGTTTATGATTTTTAAATCTAGACTAAATGGTGAACTTAAAATATTTTTATTATCTTTAGCAGTAGTAGATGACTTAATTGCTATAATAGCAATACTATTTTTATATTCATCTCAATTAAACTACATGGCTTTATTAATCTCAATAGGTATAATAGCTGTTCTTTTATGTTTAAATAAAGTGTTTAAAATAAAAAATATATGGATTTATTTAGGTGTGGGCTTAATATTGTGGTACTTTATCTATTTAAGTGGAATTCATGCAACTATAAGTGGTGTATTTTTAGCTATGGCAATACCATCAGAAAGACAGGGAAGTAAAGGATCAATAGCAGAAAAGTTAGAACATAAATTAATGTATTTATCTAATTTAATTATATTGCCTTTATTTGCTTTTGCTAACACATCTGTAGTCTTAAATCTTAATGTGGCAGTTACAAACTCATTTAATCTTGTAATGGGAATTATTTTGGGGCTTGTAATTGGAAAACCTTTGGGTGTAGTATTGTTTAGTTTTATAGCTACAAAGCTTCATATTGCAGAAAAACCGAAAAATGTTTCATGGAGATCTATAACAGAGGTGGCAATGCTTACAGGAATAGGATTTACAATGGCTATTTTTACTTCTGAATTGGCATTTTCAAGAAATCAAGATGTTATTAATTTAGCGAAACTATCCATATTTATATCTGCCATGTTATCAGTAGTCTGTACAAATATGCTCTTATCAGCTAAGAAAATTAGACTTAGAATTAAAGGATTTGCAAAATAATCTATTATAAAAAAGAACCGACCCAATTGGGTCGGTTTCATATTTTTAGTAGTTTAATTTGATCTTACTGTTGTCTTTTAAATAATCATTATCTTTCATATCTATATCTTTAAAAATAAAATCTTTTAGAACACAAACAGAATTTAAATCATATAGCCATACCCAACCAGCATCTTTGTAAGTACCACCTTTAACGTGAACATTATCTATAATAGGGAATTGCCCTTGTTTAATATTGTTAATAGCCCCAGAAGAATAGGCATTGGCACCCAAATTCAAAATTTCTGAAGATGTAATATTTGTTGAGTAGTATGGAGCTAAGTCATTAAGAGTTTTGTCCTGAGTTGATGTAGCTTTATTCTTTATATCTCTAAGTACTGACATAAGAACTTCTCGTTGCCTTGAATCTCTATTAATAGCATTGTCTGAATATCGTATTCTAGTATAAGCAATAGCTTGGTATCCATTAAGCTTTTGAACCCCGGATGAATCTAAAAGTTTCATATCGCCCTTATTTTTATAAGTACAACTTTCATAAGAAGTAGGAATTAAATTATTTACAGCTTTCAATTCATGCTGATTCACATTTACTTCAACTCCATCTAAGATAAATATAATATTCATTAAATTATCAAAATCTACTTGTATGTATTTATATAGCTCAATTCCAAAGTTATTTTTTATGGTTTTAAATAACAAATCTTGTTTTCCCCAGAAATAAGCCTCATTAAGTTTACCCTTTCCATATCCAGGGATATCAACATAAGTATCACGAGCTAATGATGTAAGTTTTATACTCTTGTTTTTCATGTCCAGTGTGGCAATAATCATGCAGTCTGATCTAAAGGATTCTTCCTTATCTCTACCATCAGTTCCAAGTAATAAAATATTTGTAATATTATTATTTGAAGTACTTTGAGACGATGAATTATCTGTGCTTGAATTTTTATTATTTTGTAAAGCCCAGAAAGTAATACAAGGTACGCCTATAAGTAGTAAAAGTAATACCACAGTAATAGTTTTTAAGTTAAAATTTTTTTGTTTTTTTGCCAAAGTAAGCCTCCTTATCAATAATAAATAATTATATCATATGGATATACTACTAAATTACTATTTTATCCAAGAAAAAAATAATTTTAAACTGAATTTCTAAAAAGTGCTTAATATTATGTTATTTTTGTTTCCACATAAGGTTTCATTTTATTATAAATTTCAAAATATTTATTAAAACCTAGATCTTTCGTATTTTTAAACAAAGACAAGATAGATAGTAATATAAGTAGGAAAAAATATCACGATAAAATATAGATGTAAAATAGAGTATAAAGTTTTTTATAGAATATATTAATAAAGAAGTATGTTAAATAGATTAAAAGCCTTAGTATTTATATATTTACTAATGTTTTTAGTATTATAAAAAATAATAAGGGTTGATAAAATTTGAGTATAGGTATAGGTATAGGTATAGGTATAGGTATAGGTATAGGTATAGGTGGTGTGGCTAGAAAGGTTTTAGAGGATGTAGAAACAGTTATTTATGAATATGGTGTATATAATCTTAATGAACCTAATTACCGTAATACTGACAGTATTTGTGATGGAATAATAACAATTCTAAGATCATCTTTGATTGAACCAGAAATTCATATAAAGAAAAAGAAAACCTCCAGTGGAAGAAAAAAGCTTATTACAAAACGAATAAAAGTAAATGTTCCAATTGAAGATTTAATTTTTCAAAAAATGATTGTTATTGATAATTGCAGATATTGCTGGAAGACTGTAAATGGTATTGATACTATGGCAATTCGTTTATGTATACAGTTATTTGAAGAATATCAAATATGGGGAAGTTTACCAGATAACGTAGGGTATCATGTATAAAAAAGTCCAATAGATAAATCTATTGGATTTTTTTATCTAAATTCATATTCAGTTGATGCAAGTTTCAACATATCGGGAATAGTCAAATTTGTTTCCACATAGGGTTTCATTTTATTATAAATTTCAAGATATTTATTAAAACCTAAATCCTTCACATTTTTAGCTAAACTAAGAAGAGCGTCTTTTTGCTTATTGCTATCTTTTGAAATTACACTAATATAAGCCAATGTTTGATATTCATTTATATTTTGAACACCTGGAGAAGCTATTAATTTCATCTCGCCTTTATCTTTACCTTGGAGCTGCGAATAAAATTTTGGAATTAAATTATTAATAAGTTTTAAATCTTCAGCCTTAATATTGACAGATATATCACCCAAAATTGAAATTACATTCATTAGCTGAGACGTATCAACTTGTAAAAACTTATCTAAATTTATACTTAAATTTTTCTCAACAGTATTTAATAAATTATCCATATTACTTCTATCAAAATAACCTGTGTTTGCAACTTCTGTCAATTTTATATCCTTATTAGTTGGGTCAAGTGATGCCACTACCATGGAGTCTGACTTATCATCTAAAAGTAAGATGTTTGTAGTGTTTTGTGAAGTTTCATCTTTAGTTGAATCTTCTGTGTAATTATTATCTATGATAGTTTCTTTTACCTCTGTTGATGAAGGTAAACTATTTGATTTTTTCTTTGTAAATAAATCAGCATAAGCCACTATTACGATTATCATTAAAACTAAACTTGTTGATACAATAATAAATTTTAACTTTTTAAAAATTTTAAACAAGAGAATGCCTCCTTATACTAATAGTCATAATAGGATTATTGGGAAAATTCTTAAATTATATAACAGTTTTTATTTCTTATAATTGGAAAAATACAAAAATAGTAATAAAAAACTATAAATACATATAAAATAATAAATGTAGAAAATTGTATGAAAATGTATTGACTTAGATTATGAAAACGGTTATCTTATATTTAAGGACAAGTTATGGACATGACAAAAAATACTGAGAAGGAGTTTAAATATGGAAGTAAATTTAAAATCACCACAAGCAAACGAGCAAAAAGATAATTTTTTTAACAGAGTGCTTAATAAAATTGAAGTTATGGGGAATAAGTTACCTGATCCAGTAACAATATTTTTAGGATTCAGTATAGTAGTTTTAATAGCTTCGAGCATAATCGCTAGTACTGGTAATGGATTATCAGTTGTTCATCCAGGAACAGGAGAAACAATATCAGTAGTAAACTTACTTAGCAAAGAACAATTACAATTAATACTTACAAGTGTAGTATCTAACTTCCAAGGCTTTGCACCGCTTGGATTAGTTTTAGTAGTTATGATAGGTGCAGGTATGTGTGACAAAGTAGGACTTATGGAAGCATCTATAAAAGGATGTGCTAGTAGAATATCTGGGAAATCAGTTACTTTAGTAGTAATGATTTTAGGTATGCTTGCCAACCTTGCTTCAGATGCAGGAACTATATTACTACCACCACTTGCGGCGATAGCATTCTTAGGAGTAGGTAGACATCCACTTATAGGACTTTTCGCAGGATATGCAGCAGTTACTTTAGGATTTTCAGCTAACATTATAATAAGTGTTGTAGACGTATTAGTGGCAAGTTTTACTATACCAGCAGCTCAAATGATGGATCCTAACTATGCTGGAAATGCAACAATGAACTTATACTTTATGATAGCTTCAACATTTATATTAGCAATATTAGGAACAATAATAACTGAAAAGTTTATAGCACCAAGATTTGGGGAATACAAAGGTGATGCTACATTAGACGTGAATTCAGATTTAACAAAAGAGCAAAGAAAAGGTTTAAAATTAGCAGGAATTAGTTTATTAATATGTGTAGCAGTTTTAGTAGCATTATCAATAGGTGGAACTAATTCATTCTTGGCAGACCCTGAAACAGGAGAATTATTATCAAACAACGCACCATTTATGAAAGGTATGGTTCCAATAATGGCTTTACTATTCTTCATACCAGGTGTAGTTTATGGTAAAGTAACAGGACTTATAAAAAACGATAAAGATGTAGTTGCTTTAATGGGTAAATCTATGTCTGATATGGGAAGCTATATAATATTAGCATTTGCAGCTTCTCAGTTCTTAAAATTATTTGAACTTAGTAACTTAGGAATAGTTTTATCAGTAAAAGGTGCTGAATTCTTACAAAACGCAAACATAAGTGGAGTACCACTAATAATAGGATTTATAATACTATGTTGTGTAATCAACTTATTCATAGGTAGTGCATCAGCAAAATGGGCTATAATGGCTCCAATATTTGTACCAATGTTTATGATGTTAGGATATTCTCCAGCATTAACACAAATGGCATTCAGAATAGGTGATGGTATAACAAATCCAATATCTCCATTATTTGCATACTTCCCAGTTGTATTGGCCTTTGCAAGAAAGTACGACAAGGATGCTGGTATGGGTACAATAATGTCAAATATGATACCATTCTCTTTAAGTTTCTTAGTAGTTTGGTCAGTATTATTAGCAATATTCATGATGTTTGGATTACCACTTGGACCAGGAGCAATGCCTACATACGCAATGTAGTTTAAATAAATATAAATTATATAGGATTATTAAATTTAGGAGAGTATATTATGTTAAACAAAGACAGATTAATTAACAACTTTATAGATATGGTTAAAATAGATAGTCCTTCTAATAAAGAATTAGAAATGGCTAAATTTCTTGTAAACTACCTTAACGAAAGGGGAATAGAAGCTAAGATAGACGATGCAGGAGAAGGATTTGGAGGAAATACAGGAAATGTGATAGCTCATATAAAAGGGCAAGATAGCGAAAATCCTATATGTTTTGCTGCTCACATGGACCAAGTTATGCCATGTTTAGGAGTAAAACCAGTAATAGATGGAAACTTAATAAAAACTGATAAAACGACAACTTTAGGTGCAGATGATAAAGCAGGAATAGCAGCCATATTAGAAGCACTTGAAAGTGTATTAGAAGACAAAGTTCCTCACAGAGATATATATTTACTATTCACAGCTTGTGAAGAATCAGGATTAAATGGAGCTAAGAACTTCAAACAAGAAAATCTTCCATGCAAAGATGTAGTAATTTTAGATGCTGGGGGACCAACAGGTGTAATAGCTTACAAAGCACCAGCTCAAGAAACTATAAACGTAACTTTCCATGGAAAAAAAGCTCATGCAGGTATAGAGCCAGAAAAAGGTATAAATGCCATAGTAGTATCTTCTCATGCTATAAGCAATATGAATATAGGTAGACTTGACGAGCTTACTACTTCAAACATAGGAAGAATAGAAGGTGGAGGAGCTACAAACATTGTTACAGACAAAGTTACTTTCACTGCAGAAATAAGATCTCATATTCCAGAAAGACTAGCAGAAGAAATTGAGCACATGAAAAAATGTTGTACAGAAGCAGCAGAAAAATTCAACACAACTTGTGAATTTGTAAATGAAAATGCATATCCAAGTTTTGAATTAAGCAAAGATAGCTATGTGTTCAAACTAAGTGAAGAAGCTATAAGAAAAGTAGGTATAGAGCCAAATCCTATGATGATAGGTGGGGGAAGTGATGCTAACATTATAGCAAACTTAGGATACAGATGTGCCATATTAAGTGTGGGAATGTATGAAGTTCATACAGTAAATGAATATGTTAACACAGACGAAATGTATCAAGCAGCACAGATGGTATACCATATGATGGCTTTATAGTTTTGGAGGAATATAATGAACATTAATGAATTAAAACAACTTTGTTTAAAAGAAATAGATAAAAATAAAGATAGAATAATAGAAGCTGGTAGAAAAATATATTCTACTCCAGAGCTTGGTTTTAAAGAAGTTGAGTCTACAAAAACGGCAGGAGAATTCTTCAAAAGTTTAGGAGTGGATGTTAAAGAAAATATAGCAGTTACAGGCTGTATGACTTCTTTAAATAAAGATAAAAATGGTCCTAAAATAGCTGTAATGGGCGAGTTAGACTCAGTAATGTGCCCTGAACACAAAGATTCCAATGAAACAGGAAATATGCACTGTTGTGGTCACAACATACAAGTTGCTGGAATGTTAGGTTGTGCTTTAGGAATTGTAAATTCTGGAGTATTACAACATTTAGATGGTCAAATTGACTTTATGGCAGTTCCAGCAGAAGAATGTATAGACTTAGAGTTTAGAAAAGTACTACAAGCAAAAAATGAAATAAAATATGTAGGTGGAAAGCAAGAACTTTTACATAGAGGATACTTTGATAATGTTGACATGGCGATGATGTTCCATGCACTAAATTTTGATGATAACAAAAACTGTGTAATAAAATCATATACAAATGGTTTTGTTTCAAAAGCAGCAACTTTTGTAGGTAAGTCTGCACATGCAGGTATTTCTCCACATCTAGGAGCAAATGCTTTAAAAATGGCGACACTTGCTACAAACAACATAGACTCTCAAAGAGATACTTTTAAAGATGAAGATAAAGTAAGAATAAGTTCAATAATAAATCATGGTGGAGACGTGGTAAATGTTGTTCCTTCCAAGGTAACAATGGAATTTATGGTTAGGGCAGCCACAGTAGAAGCCATGATGGATGCAAATGAAAAAGTAAATAAATCTTTACACGCAGCAGCTTTAACTCTTGGCGGTAAAGTTATAATAGAAGATTCCATAGGATTTTTACCATTAGATTCAGATAATACTATGGACTCTGTATTCAAAAAGAATTTCGTAGAATTAATGGGTGGAGATGATAGCACAATTACAGATGTTATTGTAACTGCTGGTTCTACTGATTTTGGTGATTTATCACAATTAATGCCTGTTGTTCATCCTTGGATAGGAGGGGTAAGTGGAGCACTTCATACTCAGGATTACAAAATGACTGATGAAGAGTTAGCTTACATAGTTCCATCTAAGGCCATGGCAATGACATTAATAGATTTACTATATAATGGCGCAAAAACAGCCCAAAATATAATCAATAATTTTACTCCTAAATTCTCCAAAGAAAGTTATTTAGACTTTATGGAGAAAAATACTAATACGTATACTTTTGATTATATGGAGTAAAACCCTAACCTTTTTATTTAACAAAATGGAATAATTTACTATAATTATGTTATAATGCAAATAATCATAGTAAATAGTTAGGAGAATATATTGATGAGTGATATAATTAATTCTTTAGATCGTGCTTTAGACATTCTTATACTTTTATACCACAAAAAAAGAGAAATGGGAGTAACAGAAATTAGCAAGGAATTAGGTGTATACAAAAGCACAATACATAGAACGTTATATACTTTGGAGAATAAAGGATTTATTAATCAAAATCATGATAATGGGAAGTATTGGCTTGGAATGAAATTATATGCGATAGGAATGGTTGTTGGGGAAAAACTATCAATAAAAGAACTTGTAAAACCTTATGTTAGAGAGCTAAACACGGAATTTAATGAAGTTGTAAATGTTTCAATTTTAGAAGAAAAGTCAGAGGATTGTCCTAGAAGTATTGTAATTCATAAGGAATATGGATCTAATCAACTTCAGTCTGTAAATCCAACAGTTGGATCTAGTTGTGAATGCTACTGCTCCTCAGTAGGAAAATGCCTGATGGCATTTAATGATATAAATTATAAATCCTTTAAAGATTTAAAAATAAAAAAATATACAGATACAACAATAGAAAATTGGGATGATATGATAAAAGTATTAGAAAAAATAAGGAAAGATGGATATGCCATAGATAATGAAGAACTAGAACATGGATTAACTTGCATAGGAGCTCCTATTCTAGATAAAGACAATAAAGCCATTGCAGCGATCAGTTTATCTGGACCAACTATAAGAATGAAAAGTGGTGATTTTGATTACAAAATAAAAAGAGTAATTGAAACAGCGAGAAAAATATCTAATTTATTGCATTAGAAAATCATGTATTATGTATTTAATTAATACTTAAATAATTAAAGATTATGAAGCTAAAAAAAATTATGATTTATTTTTTTTGGCTTTTTTTTATTTTGACTAAATATATTAAGAAACTTAAATATAAAGTTGAAATTGGTAAAAAATGGTGATAGTATTTAAATATAAATAGAACAATGTTCTGAACAATAGAACGAAATAACTTTGTTATATAAATACTGGAGGAGTTTAATAATGAAAAAAAGTGTAGGCAGAAAAGCCACCTTAGTAGAAGCATTAATTCCTATTTTGTTTTTAGTATTTTTTTTAGCAATTACAATTTTTAAACTTGGCGGGACACCACATATTCCACTAATTTTAACAGCAGTATTGGCAAGTTTAATAGCTACTTTGAGGCTTAAATATCCTTGGAAATACATTGAAGAAAGTATGTTTGAAACTATAAAAATGGCCATGCAAGCTATTTTAATTACCATACTAATAGGTATATTAATAGGAACCTGGATTATTAGTGGGGTTGTTCCATGTATGGTATACTGGGGATTAAAAATAATTTCTCCGCAAGTATTTTTAGTAGCTACAGTAATTACTTGTTCTATAATATCACTTTCAACAGGATCATCATGGAGTACAATTGGAACTGTAGGGGTAGCATTACTAGGTATAGGTCAAAGTTTAGGTATGCCAGTAGGTTTAGTTGCTGGAGCAATTATATCTGGTGCTTATTTTGGAGATAAGTTATCTCCTCTATCAGAAACTACCAATCTAGCACCAGCTATGGCAGGTACAGATTTATTTACTCATATTAAATTCATGTTATATTCCACAATCCCATCACTAATAATTTGTATAATAATATATGGAGTAATTGGACTTAAGTATTCATCACAAAATCTAGACATGACTCAAATCAATTTAATCAAATCAACATTAGAATCAACATATAACACATTATCACCAATGCTTTTATTAGCACCATTGTTTGTAATATCTTTAGTAATTTTTAAAATACCTGCTATTCCAGGCTTAGTTGGAGGAGCATTAATAGGAGTATTATTTGCTGTAGTATTCCAAGGAGCTTCCATAGGAGAAATTATGGAAGTAGCACAAAATGGATATGTATCAACTACAGGAGTGGCCTCTGTTGATGAACTTTTATCAAAAGGGGGATTAATGAGTATGATGAGCACTATATCTTTAATACTATGTGCATTATCCTTAGGTGGTATTTTAGAAAAAACGGGAATGTTGGAGGCAATAGCCAGCTTTTTACTAAAGTTAGCGAAAGGAACATTTGGTACAGTTGCTTGTACTATGATAACTTGTACGCTTACTAATATTATTGCAGGAGAACAATATCTATCAATAGTATTACCAGGAAGAATGTATAAAATGGAGTTTGAAAAAAGGGGATTACATCCTAAAATGTTATCAAGGGCCTTAGAAGATAGTGGTACTTTAACCTCTGTATTAATACCATGGACATCATGTGGAGCTTATGCATCTGGAACTTTGGGAGTAAGCACTTTTGCTTATGCACCATTTGCATTTTTAAATATAATAAATCCTTTTGTATCATTAGTAATGATAGCAATGAAAATAAAAGTAGTAAAAATTAAAGATGAACCAGAAACGGCAATAGTACACAAAGGAGAATTGCCAACTGTAAATTAAAAATGTTAATTAAATGTAAATCATTGTATCAATAGTATACGAATGATTTTATTTAAATAGGCAAAATAGAACTATGTTCTAATATATAGAACATAAATGTTTTTATTAGGGAGGAATAAATGAGAATTTTAGCAATTAATCCAGGTGGAACATCTACGAAGATATCAGTATTCGATGATAAAAATGAAATACTTAAAAAAAGCATAGTACATACAAGAGATGATTTGAAACCATACAGAAAGGTTTTTGATGAGTATGAATATAGAAAAATTTTAATTTTAGATGTTTTATGTAAAGAAAAAATTGAACTTAAATCAATAGATGCAACAGTAGGTCGAGGTGGACTAATGAAACCTATTGAAGGGGGAACTTATAGAGTCAATGATAAAATGATTGATGATTTAAGAAATGAAGTAAATGGAGAACATGCCTCAAATTTAGGTTCAGTTTTAGCAAAAAATATAGGTGATGAGATAGGAGTACCGTCATTTGTAGTTGATCCAGTATCTGTAGACGAATTTGATGAGGTTTCTAGAATAACAGGAATTTCTGATATAGAAAAAGCTAGTTGGCTACACGCACTAAATCATAAGGCAGTATCTAGAAAAATAGCAGAAAAACTAGGTGGAAAATATGAAGATTTTAACTTTATAGTGGCACACTTAGGTTCAGGAATATCAATAGTTGCTCATAAAAATGGAAAAATGATTGACGGTAGTGGAGGTAGATCTGATGGTCCTTTTTCACCAGAAAGAAGTGGTGGATTGCTAGCTTATCCTTTGGTACAACTATGTTATTCTGGAAAATACACTAAAGAAGAGATGGTTACAAAAGTTAGTAGTACAGGAGGAATGTACGACTATTTAGGAACTAAAGATATGGTTGAAATACAAGAAAGAATTGAAGCTGGTGATGAAAAAGCAAAAATAATAATGGATGCTTTTATATATCAAATAGCTAAAGAAATAAGTATGTATGGAGCATCTCTTTATGGAAAAGTAGATAGAATAATTTTGACAGGGGGAATTTCATACTCACAACTTGTTGATGAGGAGGTAGTAAAAAGAGTATCCTACTTAGCTCCTGTTGAAATAGTACCAGGAGAGATGGAAATGGAAGCATTAGTACTAGGAGCACTTAGAGTACTAAATGGGGAAGAAAAAGTAAAAATCTATAAATAAATTTAAGGGGGCAATATGTTAAAAGACTTTGATGATTTATTAAATCAGGCAAAAAAACTTGAAAGAGTAAAGGTAAGTGTGGCAGCAGCAGAAGATGAAGCAGTTTTAAAAGCAGTAAAATATGCCGTTGATTTAGGATTTGTTAAACCAATATTAGTGGGAGATCAAAATAAAATAGAATTAATAGCTAGAAATATTTGCTTAGAAGATTATGAAGTTGTTCATAGTGATTCTCCAGAAGAGTCAGTAAAAAAGGCTGTGGAATTAGTAAAAACTAATAAAGCAAAAGTTCTTATGAAAGGATTAGTAAATACAAGTACTTATTTAAGAGGTGTACTAGATAAGGAAAATGGATTGAGAACAGGTAGATTACTAAGTTTATTAGCGGTTTATGAACTACCTCAATATCACAAGTTATTATACTGTACAGATAGTGGTATAAATGTGGCACCATATTTAAAACAAAAAAAGGATATAATGACCAATGCTTTAATTAGTATGTCTAGTATTGGAATTAAGAATCCAAAAACAGCAATTTTAACAGCAAATGAAATAGTAGACCCTAAGGTTCAATCCACAATGGATGCGTTTGAATTAGTTAAGATGGTAAAAGAAGGAGAAATTCCAAAATGTATAGCAGAAGGACCAATTGCTTTTGATGTTGCCTTTGATGAGCAAGCAGCTAAACATAAGGACATAGAAAGCAAAGTTTCAGGTGATGTAGACTTATTAGTATTTCCAAATATAGAAACAGGAAATGCTTTAGGTAAATCTTGGTTAAGATTTAATGATGCAAAATGGGCGGGTATAGTTTTAGGAGCGACAAATCCTATAATCTTAGGTTCCAGATCTGATACTGCAGAGATTAAAGTGAATTCTATAGCACTTGCTTGTTTAGCATCTCAATAAAAAGGGGGATATATTATTATGAAATACGCACAAAGAATGAATATGGTAAAGGCTTCAGCTATAAGAGCATCTCAGAAAAAGATAGCGGCAAAGGTAGAAAGTGGGGGAAGTGTTATATCTTTTGCAGCAGGTCTTCCTGATCCAAATTTATTTCCGTTGAAAGAAATAACTGAAGTTACAGAAAAAGTACTAAAAGAAAGAGGAGCATTTGCATTAGCATATGGTCCAACTAAAGGTGAAAATGAATTATTAGAATTATTGACAAAGAGGATGAAAGAGGAAGAAAATATTGATACAAAACCAGAGAATATAATAATTACAACTGGTTCACAACAAGGAATAGCAGTCAGTGCAATGATATTGTTAGATAAAGGGGATATAGTAGTTACAGAAAATCCAAGTTACTTAGGGGCAATAAATGCATTTAGACCATATGAGTGTGATTTTTTAGGCGTAGATACAGATGAAGAAGGTATAGTAACTGAGGATTTAGATAAGTTATTATCAGAAAATCCCAAGGTCAAGATTATTTATGTAATACCAACTTTCCAAAACCCAACAGGTAAAACTTGGTCACTTCAGAGAAGAAAAGATTTTATGGAAGTTGTAAATAAATATGAAGATGTAATAGTAATAGAAGATAATCCATATGGAGAAATAAGATTTACAGAAGAACCACTTCCTACACTTAAATCCTTAGATACAAAGGACAAAGTATTATATCTAGGGTCTTTTTCAAAAGTACTATGTCCAGGGTTAAGAGTTGCATGGATGTGTGGAGATAAAGATCTTATAGATAAGGCTGAACTTTTAAAGCAAGGTATAGATCTTCAATCCAATCAATTTTCACAAATACAAGTTATAGAGTTTTTAAAGAAATATGATTTAAATAAGCACGTAGAGAAAATAAGAAAAGAATACAAAAAAAGATGTTTCTTAATGTTAGATACAATGAAAGGGTATTTGCCTAAAGAAGTAAAATACACTGAACCTGATGGGGGAATGTTTATATGGGTAGAGTTACCAGAAGAAATAAATGTAGACGATTTATTAGATAAAGCAATAGATTCTGGAGTTGCATATGTTTCAGGAGAGTCATTCTTTGCAAATAATGGGCCTAAAAATACTATGAGACTCAATTATACAACAATGTCAGAAGAACAAATAGTAGAAGGAATAAAGATATTATCTAATGTATTAAAGCAAGAACTTAATTATGCATGTGAATAAGTATAAAGGAGAGAAATTTATATGGGAGAGAAGACAAAAGATACTGGTTTTGGAAAATTATTATTTCAATTAACAATAATAGCAATATGCTGGGAAGTAGTTTATATTATACCATTTATTCAATACACACTTTATGATCCTATTTTACAAGCATTGCAATGTACTAATACTCAACTTGGATTATTGTTAACAATTTATGGTCTTGGTAATATATTTGGTGCCCCGGTAGGTGGATGGTTAGCAGATAGATTTGATTATAGAAAAATAATATTAGGATCAGTATTTCTAAATGGAGTAGTATCTGTAGCATTTGCTTATAATATGAACTATAAATTTGCTCTTGTAACTTGGGTGGGATGTGCAATTACTTCGTTAGTAATGAATTATCCTTCTATGGTAAAAATTCTTAGAGTTATAGGAAAAGAAAATCAAGGTAAAGTTTATGGATTTAATGAGGCTATGGTTGGAGTTTCTGGAGTAGTAATGGGAGCAGCATTTTTATTTTTATACGCAAAAATTGGAGTTCCTGCTTTAGGAATGAAGTGGGTAATGATATCTCTAGGAATCTTATCTTTTGTTATGTGTCCAATATTGTGGTATGTAATAAAAGATGTAGAGGTGGAAGATATCAAAGATGATGACAAAGAAAAAATGACAATGAAAGACTTTATAATAGTTTTGAAATCACCAAACACTTGGTTAGTTGGAATAAGTATATTCTGTGTATATTCATTTACAGTTACAATGTCTTATTTTACTCCTTATGTAACATCAGTACTTGGAGGATCAGTTGCTCTTTCTGGAGGGTTAGCAATAGTAAGACAACATGGACTTAAATTGTTTGGAGCACCATTTGGAGGGTTTTGTGCAGATAAATTAAAATCTCCAACTAAAGTTCTTATACCAATATATGTTTTCGGAATAATAACTATAGTTTTATTCTTAGTGCTACCATCATCAACACCTATGATAATGTTTATAGCATTAACATTTATTGTTGGTCTTCTAGGGTATATGGGAAAAGGTATATATTACGCAGTGCAAGAAGAAGTAAACGTACCTGTTAGATATTCAGCAACTACAATAGGTATTGCTGCAGCATTAGGTTTTTCACCAGATGTATTTCAGTTCGCTTTAATAGGATACTGGATTGATACATTTGGAAATAAAGGATATACTTATACATTTATCTTCCAAATCGCAATATTAGTAGTAGGAATATTTGCTGGTTTATATATATTAAATCTTAAGAAAAAAAGAGCTAGAAATGCTGAAAATACTATAGTATCAGAATAACTTAAAAATAAACACAAAACCCTAGATATATCTTAGGAGTAAATTAGGGCTTTGTATGAAATAAAAATAGAACAATGTTCTAAAATATTAAAACATAACTGAAGGGAGAATGATCTAATGTCAAAAGTGAAATTAGAAGTTGAAAGATGTAAAGGTTGCTATTTATGTATGGATGCTTGTAAAAAGGAAGCTATAAGTCTTTCAGACTATACAAATAAAAAAGGATTTGTAACAGTACAAGTTGACGAAGAAAAATGTGTTCAATGTGGAGCTTGTTATACAATGTGTCCAGATTTAGTATTTGAAATATTATAGGGACTATAAGGGGGGAAAAAACATGGAAACTTTATTAATAAAGGGAAATGAAGCCTTAACAGAAGGGGCAATCCGTGGAGGATGTAGATTTTATGCTGGATATCCAATTACTCCACAAACAGAAATATTAGAGATGATGTCATGGAGACAAAAAGAAGTAGGTGGAGTATTTATACAAGGAGAATCTGAAATTGCTAGTGTAAATATGGTTATGGGAGCTTGTGCTCTTGGAGCGAGAGCAATGACTTCTTCATCAGGGCCAGGTTTTTCACTAAAACAAGAAGGTATAGCTTATTGGGTATCAGCAGGATTACCAGCAGTAGTAGCTTGTGTCCAAAGATATGGTATAGGAGATGGATTTATAGGAGCAGGTCAAGATAACTATTGGCAGGCTGTCAAAGGTGGAGGAAATGGAGATTATCATCTAATAGTTTTGGCACCAAACAGTGTTCAAGAAAACATGGATATGGCTTATGAATCTTTTGAATTAGCTGAAAAATATATGCATCCAGTACTATTATTATCAGATGCAACTATTGGGCAAATGATAGAACCTTGTGTGGCACCACCAATGAAAGAATATGACAAGGATCAAGCACACTGGGCATGTAAAGGAACTCCAGTAGGAGAGAAAAATAAGGTTATAACAGATATAACTTATTTTGAAGACCAAGATACATGGCAAAAGGGTTATATAGAAAAAATGCGTAGAGTTCAAGAAAATGAACAAAGATGGGAAGAAATCTCTATAGAAGATGCAGATGTGGTATTTGTAGCTTATGGAATATCATCTAGAGTTGCAGAAGGAGCAGTAAGAGAAGGTAGAAAGCAAGGATTAAAACTTGGATTAATAAGACCGAAAACTCTATGGCCTTACCCAAGAAAAGCATTTAAAAAGTTGCCAGAAACTTTAAAAGGTTTAGTAACTGTTGAAATGAACATGATGTCTCAAATGAAAGAAGACGTTATTATATCTTGTGAAAATAAATATCCAGTATATTCAGCTGCAACAGCACAACATATGCCGGAAGTAAATCAGTTAATAGATTATGCAAAAAATATTATTGATGGAAAAGCAACTGTAGAGGAGGTATTTTAACTATGTCTAAAAAAGCACCTGCAATTATGATGAAAGAAAACATGTTTTGTGGAGGATGTGGTCATTCTTTATTTGACAGAATACTTGGAGAAGTACTTACAGAAATGGATATTTGTCAGGATACAATAATATGTTCTGATATAGGATGTAACCATATGTTCCAATTTAGTATGAATGTGGATGTTGTAGTTCCTCCTCACGGAAAAATGGGAGCAGCAATGACTGCAATGAAGAGAGTAAGACCAGATAAATATATATTTACAATAGCTGGAGATGGTGGAGCATACGCCATAGGGCTTGGAGAAACAATGTCTGCAGCAATAAGAAATGAAAACGTGGCATTCTTTGTAATGAATAATGGATTATTTGCAATGACTGGTGGACAAATGGCCCCAACTACAATACCTGGTCAAAAAACTGCGTCAACTCCATATGGCAGAAACTTTGAAGATCATGGAGCTACAATAGATGTGGTAAAAACTATGGGAAATTTAGATATAGCATATCTTGCTAGATGTACAATTACTAATCCCAAGGAAATCAATAAAACTAAGAGATATATTAAGAAAGCATTGGAAAAACAAAGAGAAAAACAAGGATTTTGTTTAGTAGAAGTACTTGTTCCTTGTCCAACAAACTGGGGATTAAATCCAGTAGATGCAATGAAGAGAATAGAGAATGAATTAATTCCAAACTATCCACTAGGTGAATTTATTGATAAGGGGGCAAAATAATATGTTAAATGAAATAATTTGTGCTGGTTTTGGAGGACAAGGTGTCCTAACAGCAGGAAAAATATTAATATATGTAGCATATAAGGCAAAAAAACAACTTACATGGTTCCCTTCATATGGAAATGAAATGAGAGGTGGAAGTGCAAACTGTAATGTTGTAATAAGCGATGAAAAAATAGCAAGTCCAGTTGTAAAAAATCCAAGCATATTACTAGGAATGAATAGTGTTTCTGTTAATAAGTATGAACCATTAATGAAAAAAGATGGATACATGTTTGTTAATAGCTCTTTAGTAGATAAAGATAAGGCATATAGAGATGATGTAAATGTTGTTTTAGTACCTGTAACAGAGATAGCTCAAGGAATAAAAAATGAAAGAGCGGCTAATATATGTATGTTAGGTACAATGGTTAAAAAGTTAGGAATATTTACAAAAGAAGAATTTGAAGATGGCATGTGTGAATACTTTGAAAATTTAGGTAAGGGCAAATTTAATCCTAAAAATATTGAAGCTTTTGAAGCGGGCTATAATTACCAATTAAATTAAAATATAAAATAAGTAATCTAGAGAATCTTAATAATTTTTATTAGGATTCTCTAGATTTAAAATAAATACTAAAAATCAATTACATAAAAAATGAAATAAATGTAATTATTTCTTCTTTCATTTTTGATATAATTGATTTTGACTCGAAAATTGAAAATAAATATAATGGGGGAATGGAAAATGAATAATAAATTTTTAGACATTATTGATGAAATTAGAGATGAAATAATTGAGTTGAGTATGGATATATATAATAATCCAGAAATAGCAATGGAAGAACATAGATCATGCAAAGAGCTATCAGAATTCTTAAAATATAAGGGATTTGAAATAGTAGAAAATTTAGGTGGAATGGATACCGCATTTAAGGCTAGTAAAAAAAATGGAAACGGGCCGAAAATAGCATTTATAGCAGAATACGATGCACTACCTTATGGACATGCTTGCGGACATCATTTAATTTGTAGCATGAGTATAGCTGCAGCAATTTCTTTATCTCAGGTATTAGATACGTATGGAGGAGAAGTAAGTGTTATAGGAACACCAGCAGAAGAAATAGGAGAAGGTAAGCCATATTTAATAGAAAAGGGAGTATTTGATGATTATGACATAGCTATGATGATTCATCCTGCTGGTGTAACATGTATAGAACCAGATGAAGTTAATGTGGGAGGATATGATTTTACATTTAAAGGTAAAGCTAGCCATGCAGGTCAAGTTCCTTTTGATGGAGTGAATGCACTTGATGCAATTGTACTATTTTATCAAAATATCAGTCTTCTTAGACAACAATTAAAAGACGGCACTAGAATACATGGCATAATAGTGAATGGAGGAGAAGTTGTAAATTCTATTCCAGATGTTTGTACTATTAGATATGAAGTAAGGCATCTTGATTATGACTATTTTCAGGAAGTTATTGAGAAGGTTATAAGGTGTGCAAAAGCTGCAGCATTAGCAACTGGATGCGAATTAGAATACGAGCCATTTGAAAGAACTTGTTTAAGTCTAAGAAAAAATAAAATATTGGCAAACTTATTCAAAAAACATATGGAGTCATGCGGAATTTATGAGGAAGGAATTTATTGTGGTGGTGCTTCAGATATAGGTGACTTAAGTCATAAATTACCTGCTTTGCAACCATTAATTGTGTTTTCGGAAAATAAAGAAGAGGTTCATACTAAGGAATTTTTAGAAGAATCAATAAAACCTTTTGCGCATGAAAGGCTGATTATAGGAGCCAAGCTTTTAGCATTAACAGGATTTGATTTGTTAAAGGATAGTAAGCTAGTAGATAAAATTAAGAGTGAAATGATTTAATTAAGGGGGGTATATATGAAGGAAAAAATATTACTTAAAATAGAATCTATAAGAGAAGAAATAATAAATTTAAGTATGGATATATACAATAATCCAGAAATAGCAATGGAAGAATATGAGTCAAGTAAGAAGTTAGCTAATTATTTAAGAGAAAAAGGTTTTGATGTAGAGGAAAATTTTGAAGGAATGAAAACTGCATTTAAAGCCACTATAAAAAATGGAGAGGGACCGAAAATAGCCTTATGTGCAGAATATGATGCATTACCTTATGGACACGCTTGTGGACATCACTTAATAGGAGCAATAAGTATAGCAGCAGGAATAGGAATAGCAGAAGCTTTAAAAAAATATAGTGGTGAAATCAGTATATTGGGCACACCAGCAGAAGAAATAGGAGAAGGAAAGCCGTATTTAATAGAAAAAGGGGTATTTGATAATTATGACCTAGCTATGATGGTTCATCCTTTTGCTGATACATGTATAGAACCTATCGTTACAACAATAGGAGGATATGATTTTACTTTTGTAGGAAAAACAAGCCATGCAGGAGCTAAGCCATATGAAGGCATAAATGCACTTGATGCAGTTGTAAGTTTCTACAATAATATAAGCGTGTTGAGACAACAATTAAAAGATGGTACTAGAATACACGGAATAATATTAGAAGGTGGAGATGTGGTAAATTCCATACCTGATAGATGTAAGATGAGATACGAAATAAGATCAACAGAGACAGACTATTATAGTGAAATAGTTGAAAAAGTTATAAATTGTGCAAAAGCAGCTGCATTAGCAACTGGATGTGAATTAGAATATAATCAATTTGAACGTGTTTGCTTAGGTTTAAAGAGGAACAAAACTTTGGCAGACATATTCAAAAGTAAAATGGGTGAATTTGGAATAGTAGATAGCCCAAAACAATTAAGTGGAGGCTCAACTGATATGGGAGATGTAAGTCATGTAATACCATCTCTTCATCCAATGGTGAAATTTGTAGAAAACAATGAAGATGTTCATACTAAAGAGTTTTTATCATCTTCCAAAAAACCATTTGCTTTTAATATGTTAATAAATAGCGCTAAAACACTAGCTATGACAGCTTTAGAAGTTTTAAAAAATCCACAGCTAGTTGATGAAATGAAAAAAGAACATAACAATTAGCTAATAATAGAAAATATTATTATAAATTTAGCCACAACTAATAAAATCCCTAAAAAAGCTATGGTATAACTAAAAAAATTTGGTTTTACCATAGCTTTTTCTTTAAAATAATATTTCAGTAAGATTTTTAGGTCTTCCTTTTCCGTTGCTAGTTTCTTTGGCAATAACTCGTCCTAAATTAGAAGAGACTATTTTCTGAAGAATCCTCCTAGCACTTCTTTCACTTAAATCTAACAAATCAGCCAGTTCCTTTGAATCATATATATTGCTTTTTCTTGTTTCATTTAAAGCAATTATTTTAACTATAGATTCACAGCTAAGTCCTGTACTTTCTGAAATATGTATTAATTTTTCATCAGAAACTTTAAGGGAGTAATTTAAAGATCCTTCCTCGCCTAAAGGTCCTATCATAGTGTCATCTTCATCTACCATATATATATGAGATGATTTTGAATCTATGGATTTTAATAAGGCTTTTCTAGCATTTGTTTCAGCTTGATAAGACGTTGTACCTATTCCAAGGCCTATGTTTAGAAAAAAACCAATATGTTTAATATCCTTCGATAATTCCAATAATTTATTATAGTTTTCTTTATCGTAAATAGCTCCTTTATTGGCAAATATTATGTACTCATTACGACCAAATGGAAACAAAGAACCTTGAATGCTTCTAACATAATCGACTATATATTTGTCCATATCTGACTTTTTTATCATATTAGAATAGTAGTATTCTATGTCATTTTTATTATCTGTAAAACTTATTATTTCCACTGCAATTTGAGAATATTGAGCCATACTTAACGCATATTTGCCCTTTAGCTCTTTGTAGGCAACTTTAATTAAAGGAATGGTAGGTTCTAATCTATATACAGGATAACCTTTTTTCTTTAGTTCACTATAAACATCACTAAAACCAGTTATCATAACATTAGTTTTTCCTTCATTGTATAGCTCTTCATGCCACAAAATAGCTTGTGTTTCATTTGTTTGTTTTGTAAAAGGATTGCTATATAAATTAGTAGGTTCAATGGAAAATTCTTTTATTATATCTTCTAAAACTTCATTTTCAATAACATCTATACTTATTTTATCGAAGTTAGCATTGTCTGATTTTATCTCCCATAAAGCTTTTACAATACTTGTACCTCCCCTAGATACAAAGTCGTAAGGCTTTTTAATATTGTAATTATCTTTTACATATTCACTTACAGCACATCCAGTAAACATAATTGCGTCACACTCATTTTCACAATCACTTATTACTTCTAATGTGTCTTCGACTTTTTCTCTATTATATATTTTAATTTCCATGTGGGGATTGATCTCTTTTAAGCAGTCTTTTATTTTTGTACTAGAAAATAAAGGACCAATTATTCCTATCACCATTGACTTCACTCCTAATAAAAATTTACGTCTATATATTATTTTATCATAAATTGAAAACTATTATTAGGTGCTTTTCAATTTATGATAAAATAATATATTTTTATGCAAATAAAAATCACTCCTATGCTATAGGCAAAAGGAGTGACTTTTATTTTAAAATATTAAATTTATTTTATTCCAGCTGCAGTATGTAATATTTCAGTTGCGGCAAAAGCAGTTTCATAGTTTAGTAAATTATTTTTTCTTCCATAAGTTATAGATTCGTTTAATGCATTTATCCAGTCTTCTTTAGTATCTGCTGTAGCATTTTGTACACCTTCTACATCAGTCATTACTCTTCTTAATATAGTATTATCAAGTGTTGAAATTTCACCTGCTAGTCTATATATATCTTTAACATATTCATTTTCTGGATCCATATCTTTTATTCTTTCTACTGCTGTGTTAGCAAATATAACCATTCTATCATAATTATCTCTATCTATAAGGTTTTTGTTATCCATTATATCTATTGCTATTCTCATTTCTTCTATAGCATATTTTAGTTGTTCTTGGTCAATATTTGATGATTTCACATCTTTAGCGGCAAGTTTGTCTGCATATTTATGTAAGAATTTATTTGCATTATTTAATGTTGTTTTATTTATATAATTTTTATATTCAGAGTGTACAATATCAGACAATGTTCCATTTAAGTAGCCTAGTACTGTTTCTTTGTGCTCTTTACTATAATCATTATCAAAAGCTTCTTTTATATTTTTCATTTCCCCGTAAAGTCTATCTGATATATCTATTGCCATTCTAAGCTGTTCAGCAGTTTCATTAATAAATGTGATATGCTCGTTACTTTCCATTCCTCTAACCCTTTCAACTGCAGCACTTGCAAACGCAAGTACGTATTCACGGTTATCTGGATTAGCTAAATCTTTATTATCTAAATAATCAACTACAACTCTTATCTCCTCTATAGCATATGCTAATTGTTGATTATATTCCTCTGTTGCAGCAGTCTTTTCACCTGTATTTATCTCCTTAGCACTTACTTCTATTGCTGGAGATATAGCTGAAAACATTAATGCTGCAGCCATAGCACTACCTACAAGTCTAGCCATTTTATTTTTTATCATACCCTTATTCCTCCTTTGAATTAAAAAAGCTTTATATGTTCTACGTTTAATTTGTGAACCATTCATTATAGATTTTATAGATTAAGATATTAATTAACAATTATCATAAGGTGTAGTTTTTTATCCTTTAAGTGACCATAAAGTATAATTAGTATTATAAATAATACTGCTTTAGTAGTACTACGAAATGATTATAATAATAACTGCTACGTATTGTATAAAATTATAGTATTGTATAATATATTTTTAGTTCTACATTCAACTACAATAATAGATATAAACATTCAAGGGGTTTTAAAAAGAGTGTAAAATATAGGGGGATGAAAAATGAAAAAGAACAAAACAATAGCATATTTATTAGCAGCAACATTATTAGTTGGGGGGACTTTTGTAGGAACTAAAGCACTTTTCTCAGATAAAGAAGAAGCTTATCATGATTTAGTAATAACAATGGGGAATCTAAATGTAGATGTTACAGAAGGTGAATGGGTAAATCTAAATGATAAAAATACAGAAGCTACTAATACAGGAAGTAAAGATGTATTTACTAATGTAAAACCAGGAGATAGATTTGAAAAGAAATTTGTAATAAAAAATAATGGAACATTAAATCAAAAACTTACTATAAGTGGTGGATATGTATTACAAGGTTATTCTAAGGATGTACTAGTAGGACAAACTTTTACTGATTTAAATAATAAAGTGTTAAAAGCTGGAGAATCAGTTGAAGCTATTATAGATGTTTGTATACCTGAGGATACAAAAGGTTTATTTGGGGATAAAGACGGACTTAACTTAAATGAAAGACCTACATTTAACTTTAATGACTTAGTTGCACCATTTGAAATAAATGCAACTCAAGTTAACTAATTTAGAATCAGATAAATTACAATAAATAAAAGCGCCCTTATTTATGGGGCGCTTTTTTAGAAAAGGGGAATTTTAGTGAATGAAAAGTTGAAAATAGGGATGATTTCATCCTTGCTTATAGTACTTTCTTTTAGTAGCTGTTTTGCTGAAAAACAAAATGTAGATATAGAGCCTACCTTTACAAAAGAGGATGGGTTATGGTATCCAGGAAGAGTTGAAAGCAAAGATTTTAATTTAATAAACAATAGAGAAGAAAATATAATAGTAGATAAATTATATATGAAATTTAAATCATGTAAAGATTTAGAAACAAATGATACTTTGAATATATTTAATAAAAAGTATAGAGAATTTGTGAAAAATAGTACAGTGAAACTTACTTACAAAGATGAGGTTTTATTAGAAGAAAGATTGGAAAATTTGACGCTTGAAAAAGGGATAGCATTTAATAAGGAGATAAAAGTAGAAGAAGGGAAAGCAGCATTATTAAATATGACAATAGATATGGATGAAGAAATGAATAATGATGCTCAAAATATTGAAAGTATATTTAAAATATCAGTGTCTTATAAAGTAGATGATGGTTCTGGAATAAGTAAGCCAGATGAAGAGGTAGATAAAGATAAGGACAATAATAACAAGGGGAATTTACCACAAACAGGTGGTTTAATAAATGGTGAAAGCTTATTAGCTCTTGGAAGTATTGTTATAGGTACAGGAATAATACTAAATTTAAAAAAGGGAGGTAAACATGATGAGTAGATTAAAAAGAATGAAAATGAAAAAACAACAACAATGTTTAAAAGCTACTATTTGTGGTGTATCTCTATGCTTATTAATAAGTATAACAGGAGTTTTGGGAAGTTACGCTTATTTATCAGATCAAGAAAAAGTAAACAATAATATAGTAATTACCTTGGGTAATGTGAATACGTCTATTGATAAGGGAATAAATTTTGGGGAGTTAAGCTCTGGAAAAGAAAAAACTAAAACTTTCTATATAGAAAATTCAGGTACTCTTAATCAAAAAGTAAGCTTAAAATTTATGCCGACCTCATCTGAGGATGAATATGATAAATTACTTAGCAAAACTTTAAATTTAAAAATGAGAATAATAGAAGTTGATGAATCTGGCAATATTGTGGAAAGTAGTATACCTATGACTCAACATTATTTATATAAGTATTATGATGGAAGTGTTTCACCAAAGTTATCAAATATAGTACTAGAAAGTGGACACAAATATAAAATTGAGGCTACTATAAAGCCCTACAAATATGAATCTAATGAAATTAGAAGAATGGATGCTCCATTATACCCTGATGAAACATTTAGTTTTGGGATACAAGTAAATGCTGAGCAAGTTAAGGGGGAAAATTAATATGAAGAGTATAAAAAAATATATTGCCCTTGGGTTTGCTATTTCATTAGTATTTGCAGTAAGTAATCTTTCTTATGGTGTATTCAAAGATAGTGACTATGCATCAGTTAATATGAAATTTAATGCTGAGTTGCCTAAAATTAATAGTCAGAATAAAAAAGTTGAAAAATCATATGATATACATTCACATACATACAAGATTGTAATAAGTGAATGTATATATGAGGGAAGAGAACTTTATAAAGATGAAAGTAACAAGGAAATCGAAGAACTAAAATTTAAACTAAATGCAAATCAAACTCCATTGGAAGGTGCTGACGTTATTTACACTAGAAATGGAAAAGATATAAAAATAATAATAGAAAAAAGAAATTATAATAATAACTCTACTAAACACTGTAATTTAAGTATTCAACCATATTTAGTAAAAGCAGGTGGAGGTATATTAAACATAGATAAAGAAATAAAAATATTTTTAGAATTAGAAAAATCAAATAATAATCAAAGTATAATTAGCCCTAGTGGTGAAAATACAGAAGAAACTGATAGAACAGATAATATTAAAGAAGAAAGTACATTAGATAAAGATGAAAGTTCAGAAGAATCTTCTGATAAAAAACAAGAAACTAATAAAAAAGAAATTAGTACAGAAGAAAATATGACACAAGTCATAGAAAATCCAGTAGAATAGAAGATTTTAATATAGTATAGTAGGAGAGGGAAAATGCCTAATGAAGCAATAGTAAAAAATAAATTTAATAAAACAAAGATAATAAATTTTATATTAATAGCATTATTTTTAGTATTAGGCTTAAATCTGCTTACAACAAAGTCAGAAAAGATGTTTGGTATAATAGGATATAAAACCTATACAGTACTATCTGGTAGTATGGAGCCTACATTTAAGCCTGGTGATTTAATCATAACTAAAAATAAAAACAGGTGTAATATTGATGTAGGAGATATAGTAACTTTTAGTGATGCAAAAGGAACAGTAATTACACATAGAATAGTGGGAGAATTAAACGAAGGGTATATTACAAAAGGTGATAATAATAAAGTGGAAGATAGCGATATAACAAATGAAGAGAATATTATCGGTAAAGTAGTGTTTCACATACCAAAGCTAGGATTTGCTATTAATTTTCTTTCTAATCCTATAGTAGTAGCCATTGAAATGATACTATTATCTTTATTTATTTTTTATTATTTTAAAGAATAGGTGAAGTTTTATGAGAAAAATAGTAGGTAAGATGCTAATATTATTAGGCTCTTTTATAATATGTTCAGTTATATATATTAATTATTCTACAGTAAAAAATAATAATGAAATTGTGAAAATTTATGAAAATGATAATTATAAAAATGACGAAGAAAAAAATGACTTAGTTAACAATGTAGTTTGCATTTTAGAAATACCTAAAATTAATATAAGAGTAGCAGTAAAGGAAGGAACAGATAAAGGCACATTAGAAAAATATGTTGGACATTTTGAGAATACTGCTTTACCAGGTGAGAAAGGGAATTTTGCAGTGGCTGGACATAGTGCATATACTACTAATAAGTTTTTTTCTAATCTAAATGAATTAGAAATAGATGATAGCATTAAGGCAAAGGTAAATGAAAAAGAATATTTGTACAAGGTGACTGATATACAGGTAGTCAAACCAGAAAATCTAAAAGTATTAAACCCACAAAAACAAGATAGTAAAGAAATAACCTTAATTACTTGTACTCCTAAGTATATAGGCACTGATAGACTGGTAGTAAAAGGTGTAGTAAAGTAGAGGGATTATTGCTTATTTATACAATGAAAAATAATTTAAATGCGCATAAAATTGAATAAATATGAGATAAAAATGTCTGCTCTTTTTATTAAAAGAGCAGACATTTTTTGACTTCTATATATTTGATTTGAGTAATAGATTGTAAAATAATCAAGTATATAAAACAATGCAATAAAAATGATATATAATTATATTAAATCTAAAAAAGATAATAAAGAGGTTATTATGAGGAAAAAGATATATATTTCAGGAGTTTTAATATTAATTTTAACAATTAAATTAGTTAATTACATAGTAGAAGATCAATATGGTGTCAGTTTAATGGAATATTCCACAATATCTAAACCATTGACTGAGGAAGAAAAACAGTGGCTTAAAGATCACGGAGATATAATTTATGGCGCTGATAAAAATGCTCCACCCCTTAGATATGTAGATACTGATAATCAATATAAGGGGATTTTTATTGACTATTTAAATTCATTGTCTATAGAAAGTGGCTTGCAAATTGAGGTTAGACCTTTAGTTTGGGATAAGGCATTATCAGAATTAAAAAATGAAAAAACAGATATATGTGACATGTTTCCAAGTGTAGAAAGATCGAAAGACTACTTATTTAGTAACCCCATTTACAAATTAAGAGGAGTAATTGTAGCTAATGATAATAATGAAGAGATAAAAAATCTATCGGATTTAAACAATAAAACAATAGCAGTACAGCTTGGTGACTACACCAATGAATTTTTAGAAGAAAATGTGAAAGGTGCAAAGTATGTTTATGTAGCAGATATTAAAGAAGCTTTAAAAGTACTAAACCGTGGTGAAGCTGATGCCGTAGTTGGTGATGAACCGGTTTGCAGTTATTTTATACAAAAGAATGATTATGAAGGAAAATTAAAAATAGTAGAAAAAGAAATATATGAAAATGATGTTGTTTTAGCAGTTCCTAAAAGTCATGGAACATTAGTTAATATTATAAATAAGGGTATTTATTCTCTAAATAAAAATAATATAATGGAAAAAATGCAACAGAAATGGTTTGGGATTTCTGCTACTATGACATATACAGGAGAAAAAGAAACTCATTCATTTAAAATTATATTAAGCGTACTTTTTATTTTTATATTATTAACATACTTATTTTATTTGATAAATAGATCCTTGAAAAATGCTGTTGCAGATAGAACAAAGGAACTTAATCGAAGTAAAAACGAGTTACAGGCAGCTTTTGATGTTTTCAATAGAATTATTGTTATTGTAGATGGAAGGGGAAAAATTTTGAATTGCAATAAATCTTTTTATAATTACTGCAATTTTACTAAAGAAGAAGCTTCTAGTAAAAAAGTATATGAAATAGATGAAATGTTTAAATATATTTGGCAAACTCTCGATGTTAAAAATATGAAAGAAGCACCCTTTGAATTTAATTATAATAATAGAATTTATAGAATTCATGTAAGAAATATAAAAGATATAGAACAGTTAGATAAAAAAAGTGAAGAAAATAAAACATATGATATGTTGATTACTATAAACGATATTACAAATACCAAGGCCACAGAAAAACAATTATTGCAATCAGAAAAAATGGCTGCCATTGGTCAACTAGCTGCAGGTGTTGCCCATGAAATAAGAAATCCTTTAGGTATTATTAGAAATTACTGTTATCTTCTTCAAGGAAAAAATGCTAGACAAAATGAAGAAATTTACCAAAAGAGCATAGATAATATTGAATTATCAGTTGAGAGGGCCAGTGGAATTATAGATAATCTTCTTAACTTTTCTGCTATATCGGGAGATGAATACAAAAAAATAAATATAAGGGAGTTTTTACTTTTTATTTTACAATTAGAGAAAAAATCTATGAAAGAAATGAACATAGAATCAATTTTATCTTGTGAAAATATATGTATTTATACTAATGAGGAAAGTTTAAAACATATTTTTATAAACTTAATTACTAATGCTGTTGACTCCATGCCAAATGGAGGGATTATAAAAATTATTTGCGTTGATAAAGGTCCTATTATACAAATTGACATTACTGATAGTGGTGTTGGTATTGAAAAACATAATTTAGATAATATATTTAATCCATTTTTCACAACTAAAAACCCAGGAAAGGGAACTGGTTTAGGCCTTTTCATAGTTTATAATGAAGTTCAAAAACTAGGTGGAAGTATTGAAATAACTAGTAGTGAAATAAATATAGGGACAACATTTAGGATTGAAATACCTACAAAGGGGGGGTTGATTTAGATGGACAATTTTAAAATACTTGTAGTGGATGATGAAATACAATATCAAGAAGTTATAAATATGATTTTACAAAATGAAGGATATAAAACAAAAGTGGCTAGTTGTGGCGAAGAAGCTTTGGAAATATTAAAAAAAGAAGAATTTCACTTAGTTTTAACAGATTTAAAAATGAATGGTATGGATGGAATCCATTTGCTAGAAGAAATAAAAAATAACTATATGAACACTTATGTCATGTTAATAACTGGTTTTGGTACAATAAAAAATGCTGTTGAAGCAATGAAAAAAGGAGCTTTTGGGTATTTTATAAAGGGAAATAATCCAGGGGAACTTTTAAGAGAAATTGAAAAAGTTAAGAAAGAATGTGAAAGTTCAGAAAAAGTTGAAAAAATAAATAACAAGTTTTTGTTAGATACTAAAAATTATAATTTTAGAAAAATAATAGAAATTGCTAAAAAAGCAGCTTCTGCTGATGTAAATGTTTTAATAACAGGAGAATCAGGAACAGGGAAAGAAGTAATGGCCAGATTTATTTATGAAAATAGTAAAAGAAAGAATGAAAAATTTGTACCAGTTAACTGTCAGGCATTTTCAAGTGGCTTATTAGAGTCTGAGTTATTTGGTCATGAAAAAGGATCTTTTACAGGTGCAGTTAATAAAAGAATCGGTCGTTTTGAAGAAGCTCACGGTGGAACATTATTTTTAGATGAAGTAGGAGAAATTGATTTAAATACTCAAGTCAAATTACTTAGAGTTTTGGAAAATAGAACTATAGAAAAAATCGGAAGTAATAAACCTATAGATGTGGATTTTAGATTAATTTGTGCTACCAACAAGGACTTTTATGAAGCAATAGAAAATAAAGAATTTAGAGAAGACTTATTTTATAGAATAAATACAATATCTATTCATTTACCATCATTAAAAGAAAGAAAAGAAGATTTACCCATGTTAATTGATTTTTTTCTAAAAAAATCTTCTGCCAAATATAATAAAAAAATTGAAAAGGTGGAAGATGATGTAATGAATCATTTGTTAAGTTATGAATACAAAGGGAATATAAGGGAGTTAAAAAATATTTTAGACAGGCTTGTGGTTTTATCAGAAAATGGAATCATTCGAAAGGAATTTGTTTCAGCAAATGTCCAACCTAGCGTAGAACCAGATTGTGGAAACTTCATAAAACTAAAAGATATTAAACCTTTAAAAGAAATTAAACAAGAAGCTGAAGCCAATTATATAAAAAAAGTGTTAGAAAGGTTTAATGGCAATATTACAAAAAGTGCAGAGTACTTAGAGATTAGTAGAAGGCAACTTTTTAATAAAATTGTGGAGTACAATGTGAAAGAAAATTTATAGTGTGAAAAAAATTACATATATTAGTAGGAAAAATATTTCCAGGTGGAAAAAAGTTGCACATTTATTTAATAAATTATGTGACTTGCTGGAAGTATTTTTCTTTTTTTATTGTAAAAAAATAAAAAAATGTTATAAAATACCTTTATTTTAAGAATAAATAATTATTTTGTGGAAATTTGAAAACTTGGCATAACAATTGCTTATATAAAAAGGCAGATATAATAATCAATTATAAAATGGAGGGCTTTATATTATGGAAGAAAAAAAGACGCTTAGGTTTCATGGTGGAGGATGGATGTCCTTTTTACCTTTTGGAGTATTTATATTAATAGCAATCTATATATCAGTTCTTAATGCGCCGGACATAAGAGGGATGTGGATTGGTGCATTACTAGGAATTATGGCAACTTATTTTTTCGCAACAGATAAACAGACTTATTGTGACACAGTTATAGAAGGTATGGCAGATCCAATAGCAGTAACACCTATAGCATGTTGGATATTTGCAGGTGTTTTTGCATCAGTTCTTAGAGCATCGGGTTTAGTTGAAGGAATTATCTGGCTTGCATATAATGTTGGAGCTAGTGGAAGAGTTTTCGTGGCAATTACATTTATAGCAAGTGCATTATTTGCAACAGCAGCAGGAACAGGATTCGGAACAATAGTTGCAGGTATGTCAGTATTATATCCAGCAGGTGTTTTACTTGGAGCAAACCCAGTTGTTATGGCAGGAGCTATAGTTGGTGGAGGAGCCTTTGGTGACAACTTGGCACCATTATCTGATACTACTATATGCTCCGCAGCAACTCAGGGTGCTGATGTTGGTGGAGTTGTAAAATCAAGATTAAAGTATTCATTAGTAGCTGGAGCAGCAACTTTAGTAGCAATTATGTTATTTGGTGGTGGAGGAGCGGCTCAAGACATTCCTTATGATTTAGTTTCTCAATATATGAATCCAAAAGGATTATTAATGTTAATACCAGCAGCAATAACAATTACTTTAGCAATTAAAGGTCATCACATAATAGCAGCAACAACTATAGGAACAATAGCAGCAGCAATATTTGGATGTGGACTTGGAATGATAAGCCCATCAGACTTGCTATTTATAAAAGGAGATACAGTTCAAGGTTTATTAGTAGATGGAATAGGTGGAATGGTTGATATATGTATCTTAGCACTTTTAGTTTTAGCTTGTGTAAGAATTATGCAAAAAGGTGGAGGAGACAAAGCTTTAATAGGTATAACAGAAAAATTCGTACATACTGCTCGTGGAGTGGAAATGAGTATAGGTGGTCTAGCGCTTGCAATGTCAGGAATAATGGGATTAAATGCACCACCAATCCTTGCAATAGGAACATCTTTTGCTAAACCTTTAGGAGAAAAATATAAAATATCTCCATATAGAAGAGCAAACTTACTAGATGCAACAGCTTGTACATTAGTTTACTCTCTACCTTGGACACCAGCTTTATTACTTACTAAAAATTTATCAGCTCAAGCTAGTGAACAATTTGGTAGTATGGTACCTGCATTAACAACAACTCAAATGTCTCCATGGATAATTTATTGTTGGGCACTTCTTGCAGTAATGTTATTTGCCATGATAAGTGGTTGGGGAAGAATGTATGTAAACAGTAAAGGTGAAGAAGTAAAAACTTTTGCTGAAGCAGAGGCTTAAACAAATTTAAATGATAACTGAACTCTAGGTCTACCTTAGCTAGTCATAGATCTAGAGTTTATGAAATATAAGAAACCTAAATTAAGAAAGGAGCTAAATTAAAAATGATTATAGCAAAAAAGGGTGATTGGGTAGAAATAGAAGAAGTACTTTTGAAGCCAGAAGAAAGAGCACCTCAAGTGCCAGATGATACAAAAGAAGTACCTTTAGTTCAATGGATAAGAGGATTAATGATAACAGACGAAGCAACTATAGGTGATCAAATTGAGATAGAGACAATAATAGGAAGAAGTGTTAAAGGACAATTATGTGCAATAAATCCAAGACACGTACATGACTTTGGTGATCCAGTAAAAGAATTAATTCAAGTTGGAATGGAACTTAGGAAAGAAATTGAAGAACTAAATAACAAATAAGAAAAGAGTAAAGAAATATTTAATTTATCATGAAAGAGAAGGGGATGTAGATATGAAGGATATGTCTTACTTAGCCGTAATGGGCAGAAAAAATGACATAATGAAGGAAGCAGTAGGACTTGATTATAGTGTTTTTGAACATGGAAAGATAGCTTTTGATTATGAAAAAATGATGTCATCAGTTGGTTATTCAATAGAAGATATAGTAAAAATACAAAAAGAAGCAAAAGTTGGTGGAACTCCTTTAGTGGAACTTAAAAATATAACTGCTTTAGTTAGGAAATATTCAAAAGAAGGTAAGGGGGCTAGAATATTTGTAAAAGACGAAGCAGCAAATGCATCAGGATCATTTAAAGCTAGAAGAGCAGCTATATCTGTTTATCATGCTAAAAAAATGGGATACAAAGGTGTAATAGCAGCAACTAGTGGAAACTACGGTGCAGCAGTAGCATCACAAGCAGCTCAAATGGGGCTTAAATGTATAATAGTTCAAGAAGTATTTGATTCAAAAAAAATAGGTCAGCCAGAAATACTTGAAAAAACTAGAAAATGTGAAGCATTAGGTGCAGAAGTTATACAATTAACAGTTGGACCAGAGCTATTCTACACATTCTTAAAATTATTAGAAGAAACAGGATATTTCAATGCTTCTTTATATACTCCATTTGGAATAGCTGGTGTAGAAAGTTTAGGATATGAGCTAGCTAATCAAATGATGGAAATGGAAGGTAAATACCCAGATGTAGTAGTAGCAACTCACGCTGGTGGAGGAAACTTAACAGGAACTAAGAGAGGTTTAAATTTAGCTTGTGCAAAAGATACTAAGATAATAGGTGCATCAGTTGACTTAAGCGGACTTCATATGGCATCTGATCATGCTTTTAACAGAAAATCTTTCACAACAGGTCATACAGGATTTGGTGTTCCATTTGCAACTTGGCCAGATAGATCTGATGTACCAAGAAACGCAGCTAGAGTTTTAAGATATATGGACAGATATGTAACAGTTACACAAGGAGAAGTATTCTACGTAACAGAAGCATTAGCTCAAGTGGAAGGAATAGAAAGAGGACCAGCAGGAAATACTTCTCTTGCAGCAGCCATATCTATAGCAAAAGAAATGGATGAAGACCAAATAATAGTAGTACAAGAAACAGAATACACAGGAGCAGGAAAACATCCAATGCCACAGCTTACTTTTGCTAAACAAAATGGAATAGAAATAAGAAGAGGAAATCCAACAGAAAATGTTCCTGGCAAAAATATAGTGATACCTTGGAATATGGGAGATATCCAATCTAATGATTTAGACTTAGATAGATTAAAAAATAACTTTATAAAAAATGCAGTTGCTAATAACAAGCTGGAAGAAATAGATGAAGAAGATATATTATATTTAATAGAAGAAGTAAATAAAGATAGAGATTTTGTTGTAAAGCGTTTGGAAGAACTAGGCGTAAAAATTACAAACAAAGTGACTGTTTAAGCCTCAAAACCTAATTAATTATAGATTTTTTCTTAAACCTAAAATTAAACTAATAAAACCCCTCAATAAATGTATTTTATGAGGGGTTTTTATTAGTTATTTTTATAATACAAATAATTCTTATCCATATTCTGCTAAAGATGATTTTAATAATGCCGTAATTACTAATAGAATAGATTTTGTTTAATCTATAATATTTAAGAATAAATTATATGAGGGAGAAAAAATGAAAAATTTAAAGAAAATAATTAGTTTATTTTTATGTGTTCTATTGATTTTCAATTTGACTTCAATAGGGAATTTAAATATTTTTGCAGAAAATTTAAAATCTGTATATAAGACAAATCCAAAAGTTATTTCTATTGGTACATCACAGGATAAAGTTCAAGTTATAAAAGAGTCAGATGGGAAAATAGTAAATCCTCTGTATCAAGATGCGAATGTAAAAGGTTATTCGCCAAAATCTTCCTATAAACTTTATTCAAATAAGGTTTTTTCAACAAAAAAAGAAGCTGCAAATTATTTGAAGGAAGAGATGGTAAAAAGAAGTGGCACTATTGAATTTACAATAAAGCAGAAAAATTATAATACTTTATACGAAGATTTATTTGCAATGGCAGTACAAGATGATGAGAATGCTAATTCTAGTGAAGGAGATTATCTTTTTAGAAACTGGATTTCTTGCGATATCAATTGCCAAATTAGGTCTAATGAAACAAAGTTTACCTTTGAAGTGAAATATTATTCAACATATAAACAAGAGCAACGTGTTGATTATGAGGTGAAAAAAGTTTTAGATGAGCTAAATGTTTACAATAAAGATGAATATACAAAAACTAAAGCTGTTCATGACTTTATTACTAAAAATATAGTATACGATTATTCTTTGAAAAAATTCTCTGCGTATGATGCTATTGTTTCAAAAAATGTTGTATGTAATGGATATGCAGCTCTAACTTACAAAATGATGAAGGATTTAGGTGTAAAAGTAAGATGTATTACAGGAAAATCAAATGGTGGTAATCATGCATGGAATATAGGGAAAATAGGTACAAAATGGTACAACATAGATAATACCTGGGATGCGGCTAATGGTGACAATAATTATGTTAAATATACATATTTCCTGAGAAATAATGCTGAGTTTCCTGACCATAAAAGAGATGAAGAATTTAATACGGATGAATTTAATGTATCATATCCTATATCAAAGACATCTTATAGTAACGTTGATTACAACAAGCAAAAATTTTCTTTAAATGAGGTACAAAAAACAATAGGAGTGGGAAAATCTTTTAAATTAAAAGGTATACAACTATCTCATGGTGATGCAATTAAATCTTTTACTAGCAGCAATAAAAATGTAGCAAAAGTAGATTCAAAAGGAAATGTAACAGGAGTAAATTTGGGTTATGCAACAATTACTGTTAAGACTAAAAAAGGTGAAAGTGCCACTTGTAATGTGAAAGTAAAATATGATTTAAGTGGTTGTAAAATAACTCAAATAGGTAATGGGAAAAAAATTATATCTTGTTCAAGTAGTTCAAAACCCAGTATTGTAGCTAGATACAATAATAAAACACTAGAAGAAGGTAAGGACTATTCTTTAGATTATGGAGAAAATAATCTAAGCGGCAAAGGAACTATAACCCTTGTAGGCACAGGTAATTATACTGGGAAAAAGACTGTTACATTTAAAATTTATCCTAATAAAGTTTCTGGAGTAAAAGTCTTAAGTAGCACTACTAGCTCTTTGAACATTAGATGGGACAAAGAAGGTGGCGTAACAGGATATAAAATCTATAGATCAACATCAAAAGATGGGAAGTACACTGAAGTAGCTAAAGTTTCTAATAAATCTTCAAATACTTACACAGATAGGGGACTAGTAAGTGGAAAAACATATTACTATAAAATAAGAGCCTACAAAACTGTAGATAAAGAAAATCTTTATGGAGCTTATTCTAGTGTTTCCTCTGAAAAAACAAAATATCCATCCCAAGTTAAAAAATTAAAACAGAATTCTTCTTATAAAACTTCAGTAAAGTTGTCTTGGAATAAGGCAAGTTATGCTAACGGATATAGCGTGTACAGAGCAACTAGTAAAAATGGAAAATACAAAAGAGTGGCTGAACTTAATGGTAGTACAAATACAAAATTTACAGACAAAAAAGTATCACCAGGAAAAACATATTATTATAAAGTAAAAGCTTATATAAAAGTTGGAAAAAATAGAGATTACGGAGCATATTCTGCAATATTAAAAACTAGTACAAGATGTAATACACCAGTTATTACATCTTGTACTAGTTCTAGTGTGAAAAATGATTCTAATAAAAATGGAAAAGTAAAAATTAGCTGGAAAAAAGTCAATGGTGCATATGGATATGCAATATATAGATCAGAAAGTAAAAAAGGAACTTATAAAAGAATAAAAACTATTAAAAGTGACTCTACTTTAAGGGCTTATGATGAAGGGTTAAAAACAAGAAAAACATATTATTACAAGATTAATGCATATAGAAAAGTCGATATAGGAAACGTATACAGTTATTATAGCAGTGTAAAGTCTGTAAAAGTTAAGTAGAAAATTTTGACAAACGGATTTTCCTGAAATTTTATAGCAATCGCGCGGTGGCTTAAATCGGTAGCTGAGTGATTTTTTTTATATATATTTATATAATCATATTGTTATAATTTTGTGACAACAAATGATATAATAAACTTGGACAAGGAGGAGGGAAGATATGACGGGATTATATACAGATTTAATGATAGGATTACTTGCCATCGCTTTAGGTTATGCAACATTAAGATACAATCTGGGTCGATACATAATTTTTGTTAATGAGAAAAAATATGATAATAAAAAAGTAGCTAAAGTAGCTGGAACTCATATTATGGCATATGGATTTATTAGTATTATTTTATTAGTTGCTAGATACTTTACTATGGGGAATAAGGTAGGAGATGCCTTAAACAAAGCAAGTATAGCAGTACTATTTATAATAGGTGCAATTATGTATTACAATATACGAAAATCTTGCAAAATTGAGAAAAAAGAAGAACCAGAGATAAAAGGTATAAATAAAAAGAAGAAAAAAAAGAAAAAGAAGAAAAGAAAATAAGAAAATAAGTGTTTTGAATTTTATAAAAGAGGCTATCTTAAAAAGGTAGTCTCTTTTTATATAAAAATAGTCTATAATATAATTTGTGAAAGGAGATGATAATAGTGAAAAAGAGTATTTTCGCAGTATTAATTGTGATTTGGATGTTATTTATTTTTTTAATGTCATCACAAAATGCAGAAGTATCGTCAAATACAAGTGGAAGCACTATAAAAGTTGTTTTATCAATAGTACCAAAATTTAATGAGCAACCAAAGGAAGTTCAAGTGAATATTGTAGAAAGTCTTCAATTTATAGGTAGAAAAAGTGCTCATTTTATTGGATATATGATTCTGGGGATTTTATCAATGTTGTTGTTTTTACAAATTAAACATATAAATAAAAAGCCTCAATTTGCACTTTTACTATGTGCCATTTATGCTATCTCTGATGAAATTCACCAACTATTTGTACCAGGAAGAGCAGGACAAGTAAGAGATGTGTTAATAGACTCATCAGGCAGTTTAGTAGGAATTGCAATAGTTTTGATATTTATAAAATTGTTAGAAATGAAGAGAAGTAGGAAAAAGAGAATAAAATCCGTGTAAAAATTGCAAAATAAAAGGTAACCATAAATAATAGTCAAATTATGAGAAGAAGGAGACAACTTTATGGATAAAACCTTTATAACTATAAAAGATAGAAGTAATTTAGTTGAGTTTATGAAATATACAATTGTAGGGTGTATTAATACGGCAGACTATTATTTGTCATATTTGATTTTTATGGATATATTCAAATTTTCATACAGAATTTCATTTGTTATGGGCTATATGGTTAGTATTGTAGGATCATATTTTTTTAATACTTATTTTACATACAAACAAAAGCCTAATCTGAAAAAGTTTTTACTTTTTCCTTTGACTTATGTGCCTAATTTTATTATTCAGTATTTTGGCATTATTTTATTGGTGGATAAAATCAATATGAATAGTAAGTTGGCCCCTGTGATTACAACACTAGTTGCTACTCCCATTACTTTTTTTGTGATGAAATACGTAATAAAAAAATAAATCAAAAGCACCGACCCTTGAGGTGGGTGTTTTGTTGTACCATGGAGGTGATTTTATGGATAGCAGAATTGTAAAGTTAAAAACATTAGAGTTAGAAAATTTTAAAAATGTAAAGTATGGGAAAATTGACTTTAAAGAAGATAAGGAATCAGGAGATATTTCTAATATATTAGGAATATATGGCCAAAATGGATCAGGAAAAACATCTGTTATAAATGCTCTATATCTTTTTAGAATGGTTATTTCAGGTAAACCATTGAATCCTAATTTTTGTAACTTCATTTCTTGTGATGCCAAATCTGCAGGAATTAGCTTAGAATTTAGACTTATTGATAAGACGCAAATATACAGGGTAATCTATAAATTTGAACTAAGAAAAACTTATAAAAGTGGGGCTTTTTCACCGTATTTAGGTATAGAATATGATAAAATACTAGAGCTAAATAAAAGTGAGGGTTCTAGTATAGAGGATGACAAAGATATAACAGTAGAAATTTTTAGAGAGAAGTTGACTTATTCAAAATTGGAGGAAAATCAGTGGAGAAAGAGTACAACAATTGTGGATTATAATATGGATGATAATGACTATACTTTTAGGCCTATAAAAAGTTATAAAGAGGTTGCAAACTCTACTGATAAGAAGGTGAGACTTGGCATTGCAAAGGGCCTTTCCCAGGAAAATTCGACATCCTTTATTTTTAGTCAAAAGACATTTTCTCTTTTGATAACTTCTTTTGCAAAAACTAACCCAGAAAACAGCAAGATTATGGCTATATTAAGGAACTTTGCAATATTCAACCTTTTTGTTATACAAAATGATGAGCTTGGTGCCATAACAAGTAACAAAATGATTCCTATTAGTTTTATGTTAGAAAACAAAAAGGCAAATAAGCGAGGAAGTATTGGACTAAACTTATTTGAGGTTTCTATTATTGATATGGATAAATTTGAAACAGTTAATAAAATTTTGGAACAAATAAATGTGGTACTAAATACTTTAGTTCCTAAATTAAAAATAGAAATAAAAAATTATGGTAAGGAAACTTTGAAAAATTCAAAAGAAGCGTTTAAGGTGGAACTTTTATCAGTGAAAAATGGAAGAAAAATTCCTTTAAAATATGAGTCAGAAGGAATTAAAAAAATTGTTTCCATATTAAGCGTATTAATAGGAATGTATAATAATGAAAATATTTTGGTGGCAATAGACGAGTTAGATGCTGGTATTTTTGAATATTTATTAGGTGAAATCCTTGAAATTTTAAGCAAAAGTGCCAAAGGTCAACTTATTTTCACATCACATAACTTAAGAGCCCTGGAGAAGTTAAACAAGGACTTAGTAGTATTTACAACAACAAATGAACACAACAGATATATAAGTTTAAACAATACAAAAACAGGTAATAATCTTCGAGATTTTTACTACAGAGGTATTATGCTTGGAGGACAGAAAGAAGATTTGTACGATGAGACTAATAAATATGAGATAAACTATGCTTTTAGAAAGGCATGGATGATTGGAAATAATGATAAAGACTAAAAAGATAATCCTTTTTATAGTAGAAGGAATCACCGATGAAATGTCTCTAAGTTTAATTCTTTCAAAATTAGTACAAGAATGTAGTGTGCAGTTTCATATAATAAATCAAGATATTACAGCAGACTTTAATTCAAACTGCCAAAATATTATTAAGAAAATTGATAGTCAAGTAAAGAAATTTTTATCACAGAACAATGGTTTGAAAAAAACAGATATACAAGAAATAATTCATTTAGTAGATACAGATGGAGCTTTTATAAAGGAAAATTTTGTTGTAGAAGATATGAAACAGGAGAAAACTTTTTACACTCATAATTCTATTGTTACAAATAAAAGGGATTTAATAGTAGAAAGAAATGAGAGAAAGAGCAATATATTAAACAAACTTTATCAAACTAGCAATATTGGACGGATTGGATACAAAGTTTACTTTTTTTCTTGTAATTTAGAACATGTACTTCATAATTGTCAAAACACACCATGCAATAAAAAGCGTGTATATTCTTATGACTTTGTGGACAAATACGTTGGGGAAGAAAAGAAGTTTGTGGATTTTTTAAGTTGTAATGATTTTACGGCCAAAGGTGATTATAAAGAAACATGGCAATTTATAAAAAATGATTGTAACTCATTAAATAGATATTGTAATTTTCATCTTTATTTTAAAATGAATTGAAGTAGTTGTTTAAAATGTAAGGGAATGAAAAATGGACAACCTTGGGGAGGTTGTCCTTTAATATTAAATAATATGTAAACTTAAGAATGGACTATATCATATAGTTATCATTCGAGCCTAAAATAATTATAGTTCAAAGGCATTTGAAATGTAACTATATTCATATTATTTCTTAAAAAAAATAACCTTTTCAGCTATGAAGTTACAATTAAGACCTACCTGCAACGAATTTGGCCATTTGTTACAGGTAGATTTTTATTTTATTTGTTCTTTAGAGTAATAACATTTATTTCAGGAGGATTGAGAACCCTTTTGAGTATGGAGTCTCCAAGTCCGGTACTAACATTCATATAGGAGTTATTTATTTTGTAAATACCCTTATCATATTTAGGGAAAAAAGTTCTGTCAGGGCTAAAAAGTCCGCCTACTAGAGGTATTCTAATTATGCCACCATGAACATGACCTGAAAGTACTAAATCAAATCCCATATTAACAAAAGTATCAAAGTATTTAGGGTCATGGCATAGCATTATATTGAATTTTGTTTTGTCCAAGTTGATAGATTGATAGTATTCATCTTTCTCCATAGAATCAAAATACACACCGTAAATATTTATGAAGTCATTATAGTTTTGCAAAGAGGTATTTTCTACAAATGTTACTCCTAGGGATTCGAGTTTATTTCTATATCTATTATATGAGTTGTTTTTGCTACGATTTCGACATCTATAGTCATCACCATTGTAGATTATATCTTTTCCTTCTTCGTGATTTCCAGAAACATAAACTATTTTATAGTGCGTAGCTAACTTAGAAAGCAGTTGATAAGGAACAAGCTCTTCTTCATTCATGTCTATGGAAATATCTGATACAGTGAACATGTCTCCTGTAACTAGAATTAAATCGGGATTAATTTCTTTGATTGATTTTATTAACTTTTCATTGTTCGTACCAAATTTTTTGCTGTGTAAATCTGAAAGTTGAAGTATTTTATAGTATTCAAGTGATTTTGGCAGCTTTTTGTATATTAAAGTTTCTTCTTTTATAACAAAGCTTTTATTCATTTTATTATTTAGACCTATTATTGTAAAAATACATAATAATATAAGGATAACGACCCAAAGGATCTTATGTTTTTTCTTTATATTTTTCAATAGTATACTCCTTTCATAATATTCATCTCTAAATTTGATTGCTTTAAAATATATGCATTCAGGTAAATATTCTTGTCATATGATTATTATATTATACTTGAAAAAATTCTAGAAGATAAAAAAATTTAATCAAAAATAAGATTATTTTATCAAATAGAATGTTAAAAAAAAATTGTTTATGCCGTAATATAAAAATATAGTATAAACAAATGAGAGAAAAATGAAAGAATATATAAATTAAAATTAAAATAAAATATAAATTATAATCTGTGTGCAAAGTAAAATGTATTTGTTGAAACTTTATTATCAAAATTTGGAAGAAGGCATATGGATATAAATAATAATAAGACTTCTAGTAGAATGAAAATGTTGAGTTTCTATGTCTATAAAATTCGCAAATGTTAAAAATACGACAATTGTCGACAATGACAAAAATCATTTTATGTATATAAAATGATTCATAAAATTGTAATACATGGAAATATATGTTAGACTTTTCGGTGGAGAAAAAAGGCGAAAATATATATAAATTAAAAATAAAATATATTTTGATATAAATTAAAGTTTATTTTAAATTTGTGTAATTAAATTAAGGTCTACTAAAGTTTTGGTTATTTTTTTATAAATAAATATGGAATTCATTTAAATATATATTTTAAAGTAAAGGTTGGCCGAATATAAAAACACGAATGTAAATATAAAAACATATTTTAAAATAAGTTATATTGGAGGAATTATGGAAGAAACAATTGATTTAAGGGAGTATTTCTTTATACTAAAGAAAAAAATGTGGATAATAGTACTTTCTGCAGTAATTTGTGGAGTAATAAGTGGATTAGCTAGTTTTTATGTATTAGCTCCTGTCTATGAAGCAAACACTACTCTAATAGTTAACAAAGAGATGGAAAATGAAACTACGCAGATGACAACAAGTGACGATTTAAACTTTGTACAAAAGTTAGCATTGACTTATGGGGAGATAATCAAATCTAGATCAGTTATCACATCAGCTATAAATAAGTTGAATTTAGACATGACTTATGAAGAACTTTCAAAAGAAGTTTCAGTTACTAATATTGAAAATACACAAATTATAAAAATATCTGTAAAAAATAAAAATCCAAAAGTGGCGGCAACAATTTGTAACACTATCCCAGAAATATTCTCTACAGAGGTACAAAGAATAGTAAAGGCAAGTGGAACAGAGGTGATAGATAAAGCAGCAGTACCAGAAAAACCAATAAAACCAAATAAAATAATTAATATACTTATAGCAACTGTGTTAGGAGGAATGGTTAGCGTATTTGTTGTTTTCTTGAGAGAATCGTTAAACACAAAAATAAAAGAACCAAAAGACATAGAAGATAAATTGGGATTACCAGTTTTTGGTATAATTCCTAAGTTTTAATAGGAGGTTATAAATATGGGAAAAATTTCGGATTTAGATCCAAAATCACCTTTAGCAGAGGCATATAGAACGGTTAGAACTAATATAAGTTTTGCTGATATAGACAATAACTTAATAACTATTATGTTTACAAGTACAAAGCAAAATGAAGGAAAAAGCACAACGATATGTCATGTAGCTCATGCATTTTCTAGGTTGGAAAATACGAAGGTATTAGTTGTAGACTTAGATTTAAGAAATCCAAGTGTTCATAAGATGTTTGGTATAGGAAACACTTATGGTGTTATGGATTATTTGAAAAATACAAGAGATTTGGAAAAATGTATTAACAAAGTAGAAGAAAATATCCATGTATTAACACCAGGTGCTATACCACCTAATCCAACGGAAATTTTATCTTCAAAAAAAATGCAAAATTTTATAAAAGATATTGAAAGTAAATATGATTATGTATTTATAGATGCACCTCCAGTAGGAATTGTATCAGATGGAATGATAATATCTAAATACACAGATGGAGTTATGTTTGTTGTAGGAGCAAATGAGACTGATATAAATTATACTAAAGAAGTTATTGATAATATGAGAAAGTCTGATATCAATATAATAGGTTCAATTTTAAATAAGTATGATATGGAAAATAATGCATATGGGTATTATGGATATTACTATCAACAAGATGATGGAAGAAGCGGTAGGGGAGCTAATAAAAAGAAAAAGAGAAAATTATTTAATAAAAAGAAAAAAATGGGATCAGTTAGATAGGCAAATTAAATAAAGAAATGCGAGGGGATGTAAAATGGATGTAAGAACAACTAATCCTCAAGGACAAAATACTATAAAAAGATTATTAGATACATATATAATAAGACAAAGCATTTTAGTAGGTGCAGATTTATGTTTTATACTGATATCATTCTTATTATCAATGATGCTTACAGGAAGTAAAGGAAGTTATGACATAAGCAATATTATTATTCCAGTGGGAATCTATATGATTTTACATATTACGGTATTTACTTTAGCAGGATGCTATAGTAGCTTGTGGAGATATGCTGGCGTAGAGGAAGCGATATCTATAGTAGCAGCAAGCTTAACATATATTATACCGTGTGCTTTACTTCATAGAATAGCAGGATATAATTATACTCTTTTATTTTATACAGTAAATACAATATTTATAATAGCATCTACTGGAGGATTTAGACTAGTTTACCGTACAGGAAGAAAGCTTGGGAAAATGAATTGTGGTAAATGTGATGTTTCAAATGTGCTTTTAGTTGGTGCAGGAACAGCGGGCCATGTGGTAATAAATGAAATAAAAGATAATCCTCAAATGAAAAAAAAGGTGATTGGAATATTAGATGATGATAAAAATAAAGTGGGAAGAAAAATCCACAATATTAAAATATTAGGAACTACAGATGATGTATCAAAGATAGTAGATGAAAAACATGTAGATGAAATTATAATAACCATGGCAAATATAACTAAAGAAGATAAAAAAAGAGTTATAGAAAAATGTCAGAAAACAAAATGTAAATTAAAAACACTACCAGGGATATATGAAATTATAGATGGTAAAGTAGATATAAAAAAAATTAGAGACGTGGATATAGAAGATTTATTAGGAAGAGAGCCAATTATAACAAATCTTAAAAAAATCAGCAATTATGTGGAAAATAAAGTAGTATTAGTAACAGGTGGAGGAGGATCTATAGGAAGTGAGTTATGTAGACAATTAGCTACTTTCAATCCAAAACACTTGATAATACTGGACAACTACGAAAATAATGCTTATTCAATACAACAAGAACTTACAAGGAAATATGGAAACAAATTGAATCTAAGCACTATTATAGCATCCATAAGAGAAGAAGTAAGAATGGAAGAAATATTTAAAACCTATAAACCAGAAGTAGTATTTCATGCTGCTGCTCATAAACACGTTCCACTTATGGAAAATAGCCCAAGTGAGGCTATTAAAAATAACATATTCGGAACATACAAGGTGGCAAATTTGGCAAACAAATATGACGTTAAAAGATTTGTACTTATATCTACAGATAAGGCAGTTAATCCAACAAATATAATGGGAGCAACTAAGAGAGCAGCGGAGATGATAATACAAACTCTTAATGAAAAAAGTAAAACTGAGTATGTGGCTGTACGTTTTGGAAATGTACTAGGAAGTAATGGTAGTGTAATACCTTTATTTAAAAAGCAAATTGCAGAAGGTGGGCCAGTGACTATTACTCATCCAGATATTATAAGATATTTTATGACCATTCCGGAGGCTGTGGGGCTTGTTATTCAAGCTGGTTCTATGGCTAAGGGAGGAGAGATATTCATATTAGATATGGGTGATCCTGTGAAAATAGTTGACTTAGCAAATAACTTAATAAGACTTAGTGGATTTGAACCTGATGTGGATATTAAAATTGAGTACACAGGACTTAGACCAGGTGAGAAGTTATATGAAGAGCTTCTTATGAGTGAAGAGGGGTTAACTAATACGGATAATAAAAAGATTTTTATTGGCAAGCCTGTGGATTTTGATTTGGACAAGGTAAAAATGTATTTGGATATGTTAAAGAGGATTGTTGACAATGAAGAGGTTGAATTGATAGATGATGCGATGAGAGAATTTGTAACTACTTATATTAGACCGGAAGATGTTAATGAGAAAAAAGTAATATAGAAGAAAATGAAAAAGAACTAAGTTTCTTTTAATTATGAAGTTAAAAAGAGGAGAGATAATACAAATGGAGAATATAAATAGCATTTTAACTAAAAGAAATATTCCTTTTAGTCCGCCTGATATCACAGATGTGGAAATCAATGAAGTAGTGGATGCATTAAAATCTGGATGGATAACCACTGGACCAAAAACAAAAAAATTGGAGAAAATGATTGCAGAACGTTGTCATACATCTAATGCAGTCTGCTTGAATTCTAATACTGCATGTGCGGAAATGACATTTCACATCTTAGGAATAAAGCCTGGTGATGAAGTTATTGTTCCAGCTTATACATACACCGCTTCAGCTTCCGTTATTGACCATGTGGGTGCTAAAATCGTAATGATTGATTGTGAGCCAGGAAAGTTCACAATGGATTACGAAAAATTGGAAAATGCTATTACAGAGAAAACAAAAGTGATTATTCCTGTAGATATATTTGGTGTGCCATGCGATTATGATAGAATATATAAAATTGTAGAAAGAAAAAAAGACCTGTTTACTCCTACCGATAATGAAATCCAGAAAGCAATTAATAGAGTAATTATAATGGCAGATGGTGCACATTCTTTTGGGGCTTATTATAAAGGAGAGCCAGTTGGATCATCTGCAGATTTTACAAACTTTAGCTTTCATGCTGTAAAAAACATGACAACAGCAGAGGGCGGTGCAGTTGTTTGGAGAGATATTCCAGGTATTAATAATGAAGAATTGTATCATAAATATATGCTTCTTAGTCTGCATGGACAAAACAAAGATGCGCTTGCTAAGACAAAATTAGGGGCGTGGGAATATGATATAGTTGCACCTTTGTATAAATGTAATATGACGGATGTTCATGCTGCGATTGGCTTAGGACAAATTAGAAGATATGACGCTATACTTGAGCGTAAAAAAGTAATGGTGGAAAAGATGGATGAAGCATTTAAGGAACTTACTTTAAAGTCAGTTGCTCATTATACAGATGAGTTCCAAAGCTCAGGTCATTTATATATACTTCGCTTATTTGATCAGAAAGGAAATGCAGTTACTTCAGAAGTTAGAAATGATTTTATTGAAAAAATGGTAGAATTAGGTGTTGCAACGAATGTCCATTATAAACCACTACCAATGCATACTGCATACAAAAATCGTGGCTTCGATATAAAAGATTATCCAAATGCGTATGAGCAGTTCAAAAATGAAGTTACTTTACCACTTCATACCTGTCTGAGTGATGAAGATGTTGATTATATCATTGAGATGGTGAAGAGAGTTTCAGGAGAACTATTATGCTAAGACACTGGGATGAGCTTCCAAAGTATATGCAGACGGAAGAAGTTCGATTTTATTATGATATTTTAAAAAATAAGAAAGTAAATATTTTTTTGAAACGTGTTTTTGATATTATGGTTTCTATAATAATGTTGGTCATGTTATCACCTTTGATGATTGGCTTATCTATTGCTATTGTAATAGATTCAGAGGGAGGAGTTTTTTTTAGGCAGGAACGTATCACACAATATGGGAAAAAATTTTATATACATAAATTCAGAACAATGGTTGCAAATGCAGAAAGTCTTGGTTCTCAGGTTACAGTTGCCAATGATATGAGGGTTACTAAGATTGGAGCAAAGATTCGTAAATATCGTCTTGATGAATTGCCACAACTGATTGATATATTGCAGGGAAATATGAGTTTTGTAGGAACAAGACCTGAAGTTACTAAGTATGTTGAGAAGTATACGCCTGAGATGATGGCTACTTTGTTACTACCAGCTGGTGTAACATCAGAGGCAAGTGTTCAGTATAAGGATGAAGAATTATTGTTGCAAAATTCTAATAATGCTGATGAAGTGTATGTAAATGAAGTACTTCCAGAAAAGATGAGATATAACTTAAGAAGCTTAGAGAAATTTAATTTTTTAAGTGAATTAGGGACTATGATAAAAACAGTATTAGCGGTATTAGGATAACACCATATTAATATATATTGAATAGAAGAAAGAAAGAAGAAAGAGGGATATTATGAAAGAATTAGTATCGATTATAACTCCTACCTATAATTGTGCAGAATATATCGCAGAAACAATTGAATCTGTTCAGAATCAAACCTACCAAAATTGGGAAATGATTATCGTAGATGATTGCTCTATAGATAATACAAAAGATGTGGTTCAGCCATATATAGAGGCTGATTCACGAATTAGTTATCATGAATTGAAGCAAAATTCTGGTGCTGCTGTAGCTAGAACAACATCTATGAAAATGGCAAAAGGTGACTACATGGCATTCCTGGATAGTGATGATTTATGGTATCCTGAAAAGCTAGAAAAACAAATTGCGTATATGAAAAAAAATAATTATGCATTTACTTGTACGAAGTATGAACAAATTGACGAAAATAGTGAGTTGCTAGGGAAAATAATTAAAGTGATTCCAAAAACTAATTATAATCGATTGCTTTTAGATTGTCCAGTCGGGAACTCTACAGTAATGTATGATGTTATTAAGATGGGAAAATTTAAGGTTCCAGACATTAAAAAAAGAAATGATGATGCGCTATGGCTTAGAATGTTAAAAAAGGAAAAATACATCTATGGTATGGATGAAGTTCTAATGAAGTATAGGGTTCGCGAGAATTCTATTTCTAGCAATAAGATGCAATTGATAAAGTATCATTGGCATCTTTATCGAGAAATAGAACATTTGGGTGTATTACGTTCAACGTTTCATATTGTGTATTGGTGCATTATAAAAGTGTTGAAGATAAAATAGATGTGGTGATATAAAGAAGGTGAATGTTATGATAAAAAAGAACATGATTTCTTTTTTAGTTCCTACACTAGGAAAAAGAGAAAAAGAACTGATGAGACTATTTGATAGTTTGGAAAAGCAAAAACAATATAATTTTGAAGTTGTTGTTGTTGTACAAGATAATTATGAAAATATATCTAAGTTATGTAAAAAATATAAAAAATTTTTTTTTATTAACGTTATAAATGATGATAAAAAAGGTCTTTCAAAAGGCAGAAACAAAGGCAAATCTATATGTAAAGGAGATATAGTTGTTCTTTCTGATGATGATTGTTGGTATCCAGAAGATGCATCTATTATTATAGCAGAAGAATTTGCTAAAAATGATATAGATGTCTTGTTAACACAGATTTACGATAAGATAAATGATGTTTCATATAAGAAATATTCGACAAAAGAAACAGTAATAAAGTCTCAATTTGACTTATTGTCCAGATCATCAATAGAAATAGCTTTTAAGAATCGATTTAATGATTTAAAATTTGATGAATTGTTTGGGTTAGGTTCAAAATATGTATGTTGTGAAGAAGTTGACTTTTTATTGCGTTTATATAGATGTAATGCTAGTATAAAATATTTACCAAGAGTTACAGTGTTTCACGAAAAGAAGTTAAAAGGAAGTAATGATAATGCAATAACAGCAAAAGGTGCTTTATATGCAAAACATTTTAATTTGCTAATAGCACTTATGGTATGTATGAGAGATGTTATAAAAAAAGGAGAAAATAATTTCAGATTATTTTTTGGAGGGTATAATGAATATAGTAAAAGAGTACGTAAAACTTCAATTAGCAGATAGGAATTGGAATTGTAAACTTAAAAAAATGAATGCATGTAATAAAGCAAAGGCAATATTGATTGGAACACCAAGTCACGGAAATTTAGGAGATCATGCAATAGCAGAAGAAGAAAAAAATTTTTTAAATGTATATTTTCCTGAATATGAATTATTTGAAATATTAATGCCTATGTACCATGTGTGTAAGCGCAAAATAAAAGAAACTGTACGACCAGGAGATATTATTTTTATATCAGGTGGCGGATGGATGGGTAATTTGTGGATACATAATGAAAATGTTATACGAGATGTAATTAGTTCATATCCAGATAATCAAGTAGTTATTTTTCCTCAAACTATTTTTTATTCGGATGATGAGAATGGTAAAATGGAATGTGAAAAAACAGCGAAGATAATAAGTGGTCATTCTAATTTATTTTTGTTTTTAAGGGACGAAAAATCTTATTCATATGCAAAACAACATTTTTTAAGAAACTCTAGTATTAGTATTTCTTTGTATCCTGATATAGTATTATATGGTTCATTAACATTGGAAAATATTAATCAAATTGAACAAAAAGATATTGTAAATGTATGTTTAAGAAAAGATTGTGAATCAATTTTAAACTCACATGATAATGTAATAAATACGATTAAAAAGTATTACAGAGTAAGGGAAATCTCTACAGTTGTACCTAGAAAAATTTCGTTGAAAAATAGAACTAGGGAAATTATGTTATGTTGGAAAGAATTTGCGGAAGCAAGATTAACGGTAACAGATAGATTACATGGAATGTTGTTTTCTGTACTTAATGGGACACCTTGTATTGCATTAGATAATAAAACAGGAAAAGTATTTGGAGTATTTTCATGGATACGAGAACAAAATATGGTTTTTTGTGTGTCTTCTGTTGAAGAGATAGACTCAATAATAAAACATGAAATAGATGAAAACAAAAAAACATATGATAGAAAAAAATTGGGACATGAATTTGAAAATATGTCAAAGGAAATTAGAAAGGGAATAACATATTATGAAAATAAAAAGATTATTGGTAATTAATGTTCCAATTAAGAATTGTAATCTGAGTTGTGAATATTGTTATATTTCGGCACTTAATGAAAGTAAAAAGGGTTGTGCAAAATTTAATTATTCTCCAGAATATGTTGGGAAGTGTTTGTCTGAAGAAAGACTTGGAGGAACCTGTATTGTTAATCTCACGGGTGGAGGAGAAACATTAATTCCAAAAGAAATGCCCCAATATATTTATCAGATATTGAAACAGGGGCATTATTTAGAAGTCGTAACGAATGGAACGCTTACAAATAGATTTGATGAAATAGCACAGTTTCCTAAAGAACTGTTAGAGCGGCTAGAATTTAAGTTTTCATTTCATTACTTGGAATTAAAGGAAAGAGGATGGTTCGATAAATTTTTTGAAAATGTAAAGAAGATGCGAGACAGCGGTTGTTCATTTACTATAGAACTTATGCCATATGATAAACTAATTCCAGAAATCACAAATATAATTGGTTTGTGCCAAAGAGAATTAGGTGCAACATGTCAGATAACTGTTGGTAGAAATGATTTAAAAAAAGATAAAGATTTATTAACTACCTTGACGAGAGAGGAATATGAAAAAACATGGTCAGTTTTTAACTCCGATATGTTTAATTTTAAACTTGATATTTTTAAGAAAAAAGTGACAGATTTCTGTTATGCGGGACTGTGTAGTTTATATGTTGATTTAGGAACTGGCTCTGCGAAGCCATGTTATGGGCAATTGAGTAATCAAAATATTTTTGAAAATATTCATAAAAAGATAATATTTGAACCAGTTGGAAAGCACTGTAGACAACCATATTGTTATAATGGACATGCATTTCTATCGCTAGGTGTTGTTCCAAATTTTAAAGCACCAACATATTCTGACATAAGGAACAGAACTTGTCAGGATGGAACAGAATGGTTGAAACCTAGTGTAAAAGAAGCTTTTTCTCAAAAACTTATTGATGAAAACGATGAATGGACAAATATGAAAAAAGTATGCTATGAATTAGCATATCCAATAAAATTTTTAAAAACAGCAATTTATGACTGGAAAGAAATATATGAAAAAGTTCTGAAAAGAAGATAGGATAAGTATATGGAAAATGCAATTCAAAAAAAGAGAAATAGAAGTGAATTTATTAATGTAACAAGTTTTACAAGACAGTCTATACTTGCTTATTTGTTACTTTGGTACATATATGAGCCTTTTGTATGGAATATACTTCAAAACACGTTTCATATTCATTCAGTAATAGAATATATTTTTAACACTATTATTATTTGTTGTTCGATTATAATAGCTCGTAAGATTAATAAAAAGATTTTTTATTTTTTAATATTATTTCTTATAACATTACTTGCGAATTACCTAGTTGTAGATTACAAGTACTATGTAATGATAGAAGGAATACAGGCATTATTTGGCATTTTCATTCCTTGTTTTTGTATCGCAAATAAGTTTTTTGATTTAGAAATATTTCTTGATAAATGGTACAAGTTTTCACTGCAAAATTTAATACTAGTTGCTATTTCGGTAGTTTTATTAAAATCTAACTTAGTACACTATTCAATATTTACAAGTATTTGTGTTCCAAATGTGTTTATCATTTCGTATAAAGTTTTGCAATCAGAAAATAAGTCGAAACTTAGAATGCCTATAGCAATGATAAATATATTAATAACTGGGTTACTTGGTGGACGAATGGCGGCAATTGTATCAGTTTTTATGTTGTTGTTAGCATATGTTTTATCAAGAAAGACGAAGCTTTGGAAAAAGGTCCTTTTGATAATTGCAATTATTTTTATCTCTTTTATGATAATTAACTATTTTCAACTAATAATACTGTGGCTAAATAATTGTATGAAAATATTTGGAATTCGTTCCAGATCTATAGAATTACTAATTACTCAATTGAGTAGTAATGAAATATATCTAACAAATAGAGACTCTATATATACATTATGCATTGAATATATAAAAAACAGAGTAGGATTACCGGGAGGGTTTGGTGTACCATTATATTTAACATCTGGAGAGTATTATTATACCCACAATATTATTCTTCAAATGTTTATTATATTTGGTGTACCTGGCACAATTTTATTGGGAATGATCATGATTATTCGTGCAATAAAGCTGAAAAGAAAGTATTCTGACAAAGCAAACAAATTATTAGGGTTCATGTTTGTTTCATATTTATTCATAGGAATGACAGGGTCTAGCATTTGGATACATTATTTATCAACAATATTTATTGCATTGTTTTTCTTTAGCAATAATTCACTACTTATAAAAAGGAGTAAAAATGTCAAATAATTTATTTAGTAAATATAAAATAATGTCTGAGGAAATGAAAGCAGCATTTTGGTATGCTGTTAGTAATATTGGTCAGAAAATTGCACCATGGCTTGTAATGATTATCTTAACACATATGCTAGCAACAACCCAATATGGAGTTTACTCTATATTTTTATCATGGACAGAGATTGTCGAAATTGTTATAACTTTACGCATATATAGTAATGGATATGTGGCTGGATTGGTTCAGAATAGTTCATCAAGAGGAGTTTATACTGCAACAATGCAAAAGTTATGTTTCTTTTTGATAACTTTTTGGTTATGTGTATATTTAATTTGTAATACTTTTATTACAAAAGTAATGGGAATTGATTTCTCTTTAGTTTTACTAATGATTATTTCTTTTTATGGTACAACAGGGTTTGGTTTATGGGCATCGCGACAAAGAGTTGATAACAATTATAGAGTAATGTTTGTAGCTACATTATTTTATGGTATATTAGGGCCAATTGCAGGGGCATTAACAGTTTTTATGAAAATAGATAACCCCATATTAGTAGTTGTTATTGTAAGGACATTCATTCAATTACTTGTAGCAATACCTTTTATTATTTCTAATATAAGAGGTCAACTAAGAAGATTCGATTTTCAATTGGCTAGGGAAGCTATAGAATATAATTTACCGCTGATACCATATTATCTTTCGATGGTTATACTAAACCAATCGGATCGTTTAATGATTCAACGTTTTGAAGGATATGAGAAAGCTGGTATATATAGCGTTGCTTATAGCGCTGCCATGATGATTTTTATTATTAGTGGCGCTCTGAATTTATCATTGCAACCTTGGCTGTTTAGAGGGTTAAAAAGAAAACTTAATGATAACCAATCTAATCTAATTACAACAGGAACGATTATTGTTGCAATTTGTGCTGTGTTTATGATTGTCCTGGCTCCAGAAGCAATTCTAATTTTAGGTGGGGAAAAATATTTAGAGGCAATTTGGATAGTACCGCCAGTAGTGATAAGTGTAATTGTAATGTTTATATATCAACAGTTTGCAAATGTACTTTTCTACTTTAAAAGCACTAGAATGATTCTATTTGCATCGGTAATTTCTGCTGCGCTTAATATAATACTTAATGCATATTTTATACCAATATATGGGTATTATGCTGCAGGGTATACAACTCTTTTTAGCTATTTGTTTGTGTTGTTCTTATACTATAAGTTTATGAAGATGACATGTTTGAAAAACTGTGTTAATAGTTTAAACTTTTTTGATATAAAAAAACAAATGTTGGTTCTTTTAGTGTTAATAATTATTGCAATATTTATGATGGCATTTTATAGAGGTGTGGTGATAAGATATACAGTATTTTTTGTTACATTGTTTATAATCTTTATAAAAAGAAGATGGTTTTTGCAAATGATTAAGCAAACAAAATTTTAGGAAGTTAGGATACTGAAAATGAAGAAGAACATTATTAAAGGAGTAGTGATAATAGTATTTATCTCTGTTGTATTTTTACTTGTAAGGATAATCAAGATAAAATATGATTTTAGAAATGCAATACATATCAAGGCAGAAAAAATTATTGATATTCCTAATATAAGTCAAAGTAATACTGGATTTACGTGTACTGGATTTTATTATGATAAAGAAAATAAGCAATTTTACGTGGGTAATGCAGGTAAAGAAAAACCAGGAGATGATATATTCAAAGCTACAATAGAAGTTATTTCTAAGAATTTTACTGATATTGAGAAATCAATAGAGTGTTATAAAATATTCCCACAAATGCGAGATATTCAAGGAGTTACAAAAGCCACTGATAATACATTGTGGATTTGCTCTTATGGAGAAAATAAGGTAAGAAACTTGGATGTTGATGGAAAACCTAAATTTGAGTTTGGTGTGAAATCACCATCTGGTATTGCATTTGATCCAGGAACAGAAAGTCTTTGGGTGCTGTCTAATGATAGACTTATTAATTATAGTACTGATGGATATGAGATAAAGAGTTTTCCAGTAAAGGTAAAAGGACAGGACCAACTGTATTTTGATGAAGTTAGTAATACTATGTATTTTACAGCTGGAGTTAATTATAAAGGTGAAAATTATGTTTATACTATAAATTTGAAAAATGGTAAATACAATCCAGTATATATACTTGAAGATTCATATGCAATTGAAGGAATCACTATTATTGATGAGTATATGTATATTTTAAATGATGGATATTATCATGATGCAAAAGAGGCAAATAATCAGGTTAATATTTATCGATTGAAAGGTGAGTAATTATATTAGGATTAAATTAAGTTATTAGGTGTCACACATAATTTATGCGTAACACCTAATAACTCCTCTAATCGCGTTGGAATAAATCCCTTGTATAAACTTTTTCTTTTATATCATCTAGACAAGGGTCATATCTATTAGCTATAATGCTTTTGCTCAATTTCTTGAATTCTTCAATGTTATTGACTACCTTTGAACCAAAGAAAGTGCTTCCATTTTCTAATGCTGGTTCATAAATAATTACAGTAGCTCCCTTTGCTTTCAAACGTTTCATAATGCCTTGTATACTGCTCTGACGGAAGTTATCAGAATTACTTTTCATTGTTAATCGATAAATTCCGATTACAACTTCTTTTTCTTGTTCTGATGAATAATCTCCATGAGAATAATAATCATAGTAGCCAGTCATATTCAATACTCTATCTGCAATGAAGTCTTTTCTTGTACGATTACTTTCTACTATGGCACTCATCATATTTTGAGGAACTTCATTATAGTTTGCAAGTAATTGTTTAGTATCCTTTGGTAAACAGTATCCTCCGTATCCAAAGCTTGGATTATTGTAATGTGTTCCGATTCTTGGATCTAAGCATACACCATCAATAATCGATTTGGTGTTTAAGCCCTTCATTTCTGCATATGTGTCTAATTCGTTGAAATAAGATACACGTAATGCTAAGTATGTATTGGAAAATAACTTTACAGCTTCTGCCTCAGTAAATCCCATAAATAATGTAGGTATATTTTCTTTTATTGCACCTTCATGAAGAAGAGCAGCAAAAGTATGAGATGCATTTCTTAGCCTCTCGTCTGTTTGATCAGTAGATACTATAATACGGCTTGGATAAAGATTATCATATAATGCTTTAGATTCTCTTAAGAACTCAGGGCTGAATATAATGTTTTTTGTGTTATATTTTTTACGTACACTAGCTGTATAACCAACTGGAATTGTAGATTTTATGACCATAATTGCATTTGGATTTACTTTTAAAACTAATTCAATAACAGCTTCTACAGCAGAGGTGTCAAAATAATTTTTTTTGCTGTCATAGTTAGTTGGAGCAGCAATTACAACAAAGTCTGCATCTTTATATGCTGTTTCAGCATCGATAGTAGCAATTAAATCCAAATCATTTTTTGCAAGATATTTTTCAATATAATCATCCTGAATAGGGGATTTCCTATTATTAATCATTTCAACCTTTTCAGGAATAATATCAACTGCTGTCACATGATTATGTTGTGCTAGTAATGTTGCAATTGATAATCCTACATAACCAGTACCTGCAACTGCGATATTAAGTGGAGAAAACTTTTTAAAAGTATCTGTAGTATCTTGGTTTACAAATAATGAAATAGGTTCAAAATCAAGAACTTCCCCTAGCTTTTCTAATTGTGGAATTGATGGAATATAATCTAGAGATTCTAAACGGCTAATCATTGCACGGTTTATATTAGTAAGATCAGCTAATTGCTGTTGTGTAATATTTTTTTCTTTTCTGGATTCTATAATTTTTTTTGCCAGAAGTAGTGATGACAATTTTTTCATGTTTATATATTTTCCTTTCTGCACCTTAAATTAATGTTATTAAAAATAACATATAAAAGGATGGTTATCATATTGAAATATAAATATTATACCAAATACTGTAATATATCTCAATAAAGATATAATATTATTTAAAAAAATACAATAAATAAAAGATTTAAAATACAAGTTGTGATGTTTTGAATAACAAAATTAATTAAAATATGATTTTTAAATATCTTATAGTTCAGCAAAATTATAATTTCATAGTATATATTTTAAGCTAATAAATCATGGGTTAATTATTACATTTTCAACATTAATTATTACATAATAAATTAAAAAATTAAAATTAGGTATGTGTGGTAAGAATAGAATTTTCGTAAAAGCACATTTTATTTTGTAAAATAAAATTAAAAGTAATTAAAAATAAAGGGGTAAACAATATATGGAATATATTAAATTACTTTTTTTATCAATGATTCCAATTATAGAATTAAGAGGAGCCATACCCTTAGGTATAGCAATGGATCTAAATCCTGTATATCTATATATAACTTGTGTTATAGGATCATCTATCATATCAGTACCAGTGGTACTAGCGTTTAGACGAGTTATAGATTTTTTTAGACATAGAAAATATTTTAATAAAGTAATTAGGTGGATTGATAAAAAAATAGAAGGAAGAGCTAAGAAGTTAAAAACTGCCAGTATAATAGGACTTATAATTTTTGTTGGTGTACCACTACCTACTACAGGATCTTGGTCTGCTTCCGCATTGGCATCTATTTTTAAGATGAGAATAGTAAATGCATTTTTTGGAATATTTATAGGAAATGCCATAGCTGGTGTTATTATGCTAACTGTTTCCATGCATGTGGCTGATGGGAGTAGTATAGAACTAATATTAATAGTTTTAGCTGCTATGATATTAGGTCTTTATTTTATAAAAAAAGAAAAAGAAATAAAAAAAATATAAGCGTAAATTAAGCTATATGATAAATAGTACATATGGCAAGGGTAAAAAGTAAATAATTAAGTAAGCTAACGTATGAGGTTGGACTTAAGGGGTACGGAGGACAATATGAGTAAAAAAGTAAAAAAGGCAATTATACCAGCAGCAGGACTTGGAACTAGGTTTTTACCTGCAACAAAAGCACAAGCCAAGGAAATGTTACCAATAGTAGATAAACCAACGCTACAATATATAATAGAAGAGGCAATAGAATCCGGTATAGAAGAAATATTAATAGTTACAGGAAGAAATAAAAAATGCATAGAAGACCATTTTGATAGAAGTGTGGAACTTGAACTTGAACTTGAAAAAAAGGGAAAATCTGACATGCTGGAAATGGTACAAGATATATCAAATATGGTAAATATACATTATATTAGACAAAAAGAGCCAAAAGGACTTGGACATGCTGTACATTGTGCAAAAAGTTTTATAGGAAATGAGCCTTTTGCAGTTCTACTTGGAGATGATATCGTAGATGCAAAAACACCTTGTTTAAGGCAAATGATAAATGCTTATGATGAATACAAAACATCTATATTAGGTGTCCAAGAAGTGGATAAAGAAAATGTAAATAAATATGGAATACTTGACGTTAAATATATAGAAAGTAGAGTATATAAAGTAAAAGATCTGATTGAAAAACCAGATGTAGAAGAAGCACCTTCAAACATAGCAATTCTGGGAAGGTACATAATAACTCCTGAAATATTTAACATATTAGAAAATCAAGAACCAGGAAAAGGTGGGGAGATTCAACTTACTGATGCTCTTCAAACTTTGGCTATAAAGGAATCTATATACGCTTACAACTTCGAAGGCAGAAGATATGATGTAGGTGATAAATTAGGTTTCTTAGAAGCTACTGTTGATTTTGCACTAAAAAGACCAGAACTAAGAGATGATTTTTGGGGATTTTTAAGAAATAAAGTAGGAAAAACAGAAAACAATACTCTAGATGAAGTGGCAGCAACTGTTTAATATAAAAAACTAATGATTTAATTTGATTAATTCAAGGTGGTAACATTTTTGTGTACACCTTTAGTTAAGTATAGAGAATAAGGGGGAGTTAATAAATGGCAGTTTTAGTAACAGGGGGAGCTGGATATATAGGAAGTCATACTGTGGTAGAATTATTGGAAGAAGGAAAAGAAGTAGTTATTGTTGATAATTTTTCAAATAGTTGTCCTATAGTTTTAGACAGAATAAAAGAAATAAGTAAAAAAGAATTTAAATTTTATGAATTAGATACTAATGATGAAATATCTTTGGAAGTAGTATTTAAAGAAAATAAAATAGATTCTGTAATACATTTTGCAGCTTTTAAAGCAGTTGGTGAATCTGTTGCAAAACCTTTAGAGTATTACAAAAACAATTTATGTAATACACTAACAGTTTTAAGTTTGATGAAAAAACATGGAGTTAATAAATTTGTTTTCTCTTCATCGGCAACAGTATATGGAGATCCACATACTTGCCCAATAACAGAAGGTTTCCCACTAAGCACTACAAATCCTTATGGAGCAACAAAACTTATGATAGAGGATATGCTGAGAGATATATGTAAGGCAGATCCTAATCTTCATATTTCTATTCTTAGATATTTTAATCCAGTGGGAGCTCATGAAAGCGGACTAATAGGAGAAGATCCTAATGGTATCCCGAATAACTTAATGCCTTATATTTCTCAAGTTGCAGTAGGAAAACTTGAACAATTAAGTGTATTTGGCAATGATTACAATACACCTGATGGAACGGGAGTTAGAGATTATATACATGTGGTTGATTTGGCAAAAGGACATTTAAAAGCTTTAGAGAAACTTGATAGTTTACCAGGGTTAGTTACTTATAACCTGGGAACAGGAAATGGCTATAGTGTACTTGATATGATAAATGCTTTTAGCAAAGCAAGTGGAAAAGAAGTTGTATATAAAATCGTAGATAGAAGACCAGGAGATGTCGCTATGTGTTATGCAGATTCAAGTAAGGCTAACAAAGAACTTGGTTGGGAAGCTAAGTTTGGTGTGGAAGAAATGTGTAAAGACACTTGGAGATGGCAGTGTAATAATCCTAATGGATATAAACAACTAGAATACTGCGAAAATTAAACTTTACATTTTTAAGGATGTATTTTGATTATATACATCATTTCCTATAATTATTAGTAATACAAGAAAATACATATTAAATAGGGGAGAAATAGTGGTGAAAATAAAAAAATGATTATAACAATGCTTACTATAATGAATATCTTCAATTTAACGATTAATAAATCTTATGCGGGAACTAATAATTTATACAGTACAGAATACATAAAAAACCAGGAGGCACAATTTATATGCAATAATTATTTTGGAAGTAGTGAAAAAGACTATGAGTATAAGAAGGGAAGCATACCAATATTAATATCTGCTCCTCATACAGTTAAACAATGGAGAAATGAAAGCTATAAAAGCGCAGATATTTATACTGGAGCACTGGCTAAAACATTACATGAATCTACAGGAGCACATATAATTTATAAAGCCAGTACTAATGGTGACGAAAATTATACAACTGAAGAAACTGAGTACCGTAAAAAAATAAAGGATATAGTTTCTAAAAATGATATAAAAGTAATTATTGATCTACATGGTATGACTTCGGACAAAGATAGCGATATAGATATAGGAACTGGAAATAGTAGTAATATTAATTTATTAGGACAAGATTACATACTATCTTTAGCAGGAAGTTCTTTAGGGAATAATAACTACACAGTTAATAAGTATTTTACTGGAGGCAAGACTCATACAATATCTGCTTATTGTGGTTCAAAACTAGGTGTACCTACATTGCAGCTAGAGATAAATAAAAAATATAGAACTTCAGACAGTGAAGAGTTTAGTTATATGGCAAATAAATTAACTGATATGATTAATGACCTTTCTAATAAAGTATGTATACCTAAGGGTAAGATGGTTAATTTTAATAAAAGTTTGAATTTACGTAGTAGTATGTCTACTGCCAATGGAACTAATATAATAGACCAAATTAGCCTTGGGACTTCAGTTGAAATATTAGACAATGTAGAAAATGGCAATATAAGTAAGGAATGGATAAGAATTAAATACAATAATAAAGTTGGATATGTAAAAAGCAATTACATTATCTTATATAATGTAGGTAAAATAATCAATGTAAATAAAAATATTCGATTAAGAAAAAGTGTGGACACTAAAAGTGACACAGTGTGTATAATACCAAAAGGATCTTATGTTACTATATTGGATAATGGAGAAAGATGTAAAGTTAAGTATAATAACAAAGAAGGATGTATTAGCAAAAAATATTTAGAGGTAATATATTCACATAGTGTAGGTAAAATAGTCAATGTAAATAAAAATATTCGACTAAGAAAAAATGTGGATCCTAAAAGTGACACAGTGATTAGAATACCAAAAGGGTATTATGTTACCATATTAAATAATGGAGAAAGATGTAAAGTTAAGTATAATAATAAAGAAGGATACATTAGCAAAAAATATTTAGCAGTAATATATTAATAATAAAAAATCCCCCTTATTAAGGGGGATTTTTATATGTATCCAATAAAAGAGCTTATTGTATTAATAGTTCTGTATTAACAAATAGAACTATAAGTATACCACAATTTCCATTAATAAAGAGAACGCATTTGTTATTTTCCTGGGAAAAGGTTTCTACTAAGATTAAAGTATAGAGAAACATAAAAATAAAAAATGTAACTTCAAATTAACTTATTAAAATAAAAGATTAAGCAATGAATTTACAAAAAATATTATTAATGACTTTGAAAGGGTGGTATTTATTATGTTAATGAACATGGCAAATTTATTAAAAGTAGCAAATGAAAAGAGTTTTGCAGTTCCTGCATTCAACATTTCATCAGAAAGTATGTTAAATGGAGTGATAGAATCTTGTGAAAAGGAGAAATCACCAGTAATAATAGCAATACATCCAAATGAACTTGCATTTACAGGAGATAGTTTTGTTGAAATGGTTAAAGATATTGCAAATAAGACAACAGTTCCTGTTGCTCTACACTTAGATCATGGTTCAGATTTTGAACAAATTCAAAGAGCTATTCGTGATGGATTCACTTCTGTAATGATAGATGCAAGTACAAAAAGTTTTGAAGAAAATATAGAATTAACTAAAAAAGTAATAGAAATAGCTCATCCACTAAATATATCAGTAGAAGCTGAGTTAGGAACAATAGGGACTACTGATGGAGATAGTGAAGGAGGAACAGATGAGATAATTTATACAAAACCAGATGATGCAGTAAAATTTGTGGAAGCTACTGGATGTGATTGTTTAGCAATAGCAATAGGTACTGCTCATGGTATATATCCAGATGGATTTGAACCACATCTAAAATTAGATTTATTAAGTGAAATTAAGTCAAAAGTTTCTATACCACTTGTATTGCATGGTGGATCAGCAAATCCAGATAGTGAAATTGCAGAATCAGTAAAACGTGGTGTTAATAAAATAAATATATCTTCAGATATAAAAGCAGCATTCTTCAAAGAATGTAGAAAAGTTCTAGAAAATGATAAATTAAGAGAACCATTAGATATTTTCCCAGCTTGTATTGATAAAATGAATGAAACAGTAGTTCATAAAATTAGATTATTTAACTCAAATGATAAATTAAAGCATTATACATTATAAAATAGGAGAGTTATGGAATATGGAATTAGTAGAAATTCTTGATGAACATGTAATAAAGGACTGTTTACAAGCGACGGATAAAATCGATGCTATCACAAAAATGTGTACATTATTACATGATAATGGATATATTTCAAATATTGAATCTTTCAAATCAGATGTGCTAAAACGTGAGGAATTGGGAGAGACAGGAATAGGCAATATGATTGCAATTCCTCATGGAAAAAGTTCAAGTGTTGAAAAAAGTGCAATTTCAATATGTAAACTAGATAGAGAAATTGATTGGGAAACATTAGATGGAAAAGGTGTAAAAGTAATCATATTATTTGGTGTGCAAGATGATGTTGAAGCAGCAAAGGATCATCTTAAGTTATTAGCACAAGTTGCACGAAAATTAGCTAAGGAAGAAGTTGTTGAATCATTAGTAAATGCCAATAGTAGTAGAGAAATAATAGAATGCTTCAGATAATCAAATAAACAGGAGGAATTATTATGAAAATAGTTGGTGTTTGTGCTTGTGTAGCAGGAATTGCTCATACATATTTAGCTCAGGAAAAGCTTATGAATGCGGCTCAAAAAAGAGGGCATACAATTCATGTAGAAACACAGGGGGTAATTGGGCAAGAAAATCCACTAAGTGAAGAAGAAATTGCAGAAGCTGATGTTGTGATTCTTGCTATTGATGTAAGTATATCAGGAAAAGAACGATTTAAAGGTAAAAAAGTACTTGAAGTTCCTACAAAGACAGTTGTTCATTCATCAGATGCATTAATTAAGAAAATAGAAACTATGCTAGTAAAATAATGTAAGAAGTATTAAAAAATTCGGAGGGGATTTTAGGATGAAAAATTTACAGGCAAAGAAACATATGATGACTGCAATTGCATATTTGATTCCGTTTGTTGCATCATCGGGGATGCTAATGGTAATCGGGAATATTTTCGGTGGCACAAGTGTAGAAGCATTAAATGCTTCTACAAGCTTACCTGATTTGCTTACTACATTAGGTGGTACTGCTTTAGGTTTCATTCCAATAATTATTTCTACAGGTATTGCTTACTCTATAGCAGATAAGGCAGGGATAGCACCTGGGGTTGTTTTAGGATTACTTTGTAAAGTAGATGGATACGGTTTTTTAGGAGGGTTAGTAAGTGGATTCCTGGTTGGTTATCTTACAAAATGGTTATTAAAAGTAATAAAAGTTCCTAAATGGGTACAAGGATTACTGCCACAACTTATTTTACCACTATTAGTTGCGTTAATAGTTGGTACAGCTATGCAATATGTTATAGGAGTTCCAATTACTTGGTTAACAAACACAATTACCAATATGTTAATGTCAATGCAAAACAATCCTGGTGCGGCTGTTATGTTTGGATTAGTAGTTGGTGTGCTATCTGCAGTTGATTACGGGGGGCCTATTAATAAGGTTGTATTTACTTTTGCTGCTGGGCTACTATCAGAAGGTATTGGTGGACCAATAGCAAACCTAATTCAAGCAAGTATGATTGCTCCATTTGGTTTAACTATAGGATATTTTATATCTAGAGGAACTGGAAAAACTTTATTCTCAACAAAAGAAGTAGATGCTTTGAAATCAGCATTTGTAATGGGATGTTTCCAAATAACAGAAGGCTCATTTCCGATTATATTAAATGATTTAGCACGTATTACAATTTGTACAGCGTTGGGGGCTGGAACAAGTGGAGCATTGATTGGATTATTTGGAGTTTCATCTAGTGTTCCATCAGGTGGGTTCTTAGCACTTCCAGGTTTAAATAAACCATTAGAATGGTTACTTGCATTATTAGTAGGATCTATAGTATTTGCTATTGCATTACAGTTTTTAAAACATAAACCGGAAGAGCAAGCTGTAGAAGCGGAAGAAAATATAGATTTAGATGGATTAACATTTAGTGAATTCTAATAATTAATACTGTTAATACAGTTTATATGGACAAATAGTTATTAAATTTAATGATTATTTGTCCTACTTATATGTGTTAAAAATAATGAAGGTGATAAATAATGTCAATAAAGTTGATGGATAAAGTCTATTCAAAAAGAGATTTAAGAACTCATTTTGGAGATTACTCATCTGTTGCAGGAGTTCGTAGATATTCTTTATTAGAAGGCAAATCTAAAGGCTGTAATATTATAGAAATTGCTACAGGAAGTGGATTAATCTTTGAAATCAATGAAACAAGAGGTATGGATATAGGAAGATGCAGTTATAAGTCAGTTCCTATTGCATATCAAGGATACAACAAAGAAGTACATTCTAATTATTATGAAACATTTGCAGATGGATGGTTAAGAAGCTTTTCTGGAGGATTGTTGGTAACATGTGGGTTAAAATCCATCGGTTCACCAGAAGAAGACAATGGTGAAATTCTTCCACTTCATGGTCGAATATCAAATACACCAGCAGAAAGAGTAAATATAGAAGAATATTGGGAGGGTGAAAATCTTTACTTTAAAGTATCTGGCAAAGTACGTGAATCCAAAGCTTTAAATTATAACTTAGAACTAAAACGTACAATTTTAGTTCAAGCAGGTACAAATAAAATTATTCTTAATGATATGGTAGAAAATCTAGGATTCAATGAAGAAGAATTTATGTTACTTTATCATTTTAATATAGGTCATCCCATACTTGATAAAGAAGCTCAACTATTGATAAATTCCAAAGAAGTAGTTCCACGAGATAAAAATGCAAAAAAACAAAGTGAGTCTTATGACTCTTACCTTGAACCTACACAAGATTATAAAGATATTGTGTATTATCACAACTTAGAGGATAATAATGATTTCTGTACAGTAGCAATTGTAAATGAAGAAATTGGTATGGGAATAACTTTAAAATTCAACAAGTCACAACTAGATTGTTTTACTCAGTGGAAATTTACGGGACTAGGAAATTATGTTGCCGGAATTGAGCCAGGCAATGCACGTGTAAACGGTAGAAGTATAGAGCGAAAAGAGGAAAGATTAAAAACAATTAAGAGCGATGAAGAGAAACACTTTTCTATAGAAATAGAGATTTTAACATCAAATGAAGAAATTGACTCATATAAAAATAAATATATTTTTAGGAGGAATATAATATGAAAAGATCTGAAATAAACAGTGCTATAGAATATGTAATTGGGAAATTAGATAACTTTAAATTACCATTACCACCATTTGCCTACTATACACCTAATCAATGGAAAAATTTAAATGAAACTGAAAAAGAATTAGTTGATAATATGTTAGGATGGGATGTTACAGATTTTGGAACAGGGGATTTTATGAAAGTAGGTCTAACTGTATTTGTATTCCGTAATGGTAACTTTTATAATAAGAAAGAATATCCTAAATCATACTGTGAAAAACTTCTTTATGTACGTGATGGACAAAGCCTTCCATATCATTTCCACTGGGGTAAAACAGAAGATATAATTAATCGTGGTGGTGGTGATTTAGAGATAACAATTTGGCAGTCAGATGAATGTGAAGGGTTTACAAATAAAGATGCAATAGTTACATTAGATGGTAAAAAAGTTACTGTACAAGCAGGAGGTAAGGTTATTCTTAAACCTGGGCAAAGTATTACACTTGTACCTTATCAGTATCATATGTGGCAAGGGGTACCAGGTACAGGAGATGTTATGTTATTTGAAGTATCTACTACAAATGATGATAATGTGGATAATCGTTTTTATAAACCACAAGATAGAATACCAATTGTAGAAGAAGATGCAGAAACAAAATATTTGATGTTTGCAGATTATAAAAATTATGTAAAGTTTTAGTGAATAAAATATATAAAAAGTGGCTTCTGTAGGAAGTCACTTTTTTAGGAAAAAACAAAGTATATTAATAGGGTATATTAGAATTTCTTTTGTAAAACAGAAGGTTCTTGGTATTTTTTTTAATAATTTAATGTGATATTATTATAATAATACATTAAAAAGGGGCTGCTTATATGGATATACTAACATGTAGACAAGTTGATTTTATTAAATTAATGTTAGAAGAGCATGAATATAAACCAATAAAATATTTCACAGAAAAATTAAATGTGTCTGATAAAACATTACAAAAGGACTTAAAGATTATTGGTAATTATATTATTAAATTTAATATTCAAATAGAAGCTAAAAGGGGATATGGGATATTAATTGACAGTAATGCTAGCTCTAATATTGAATTTATAAATAGTTTAAATATTAATTTAAAGGATAAAAATAGCGTTTCAGTAGAGCAAAGAAGAGTAGAAATATTAAAAATGTTATTATTAAATTCAAAGTCTAGCACGTCAATAAATCAATTATCTGAGAAGTACTATGTTAGTAAAACATCTATTGTCAATGATTTAAGATATATTGAGGAATGGCTAAAAAAATATAATATAAAATTAAGTAAAACTTTGGAAGGTACTAAAATACTGGGAAAAGAAACAGATATAAGAAAATCTATAGCTAGTTTATTGGAAGATATATTGGATCAAGATAGTTATGAAAACGATTTACCGGATGTTACACGAATTGAGCTAGCAACTTTTTCTGCTTTATCAAATATTTTTGATTTAGATTCTATTATGTTTATAGAAAACATAATATGGGAACTTGAAGAAAGTTTAGATTATACTATTAGTCAACCATATTATATAAACCTAATAACGCATATATTAATTTGTATTAAGAGATTAAAGGAAGGTAATCAAATAGAGTCCAATGAAGACAAGATAAAAACACTTGATAATTTAAATGAAAAAGTATATGAAAATGTTATAAATTTAATTGATAAAATACATGAAAGATATAGTGTTTCTGTAAGTAATGAAGAGATTTACTATATATACAAGTATATCGTTTCTTCTGGATTTGGAAACACACTTGATAATAATATATTTATATCTGAAAATTATATAAATAATAGTGAAGAAGTAACAAATATGATGATAGATACAATGTCAGAATTTCTTAATATAAACTTACGAGAAGATGAATTATTGCAAAAAGGTTTACTATTACATATAAAACCAATGTTAAATAGGTTAAATTATGATATTCAAATAAAAAATCCATTATTAAAGGAAATAGAAGAAAGATTTAGTGAAATATTGGGACTATGTAGATTATCTATAAAATTAATATCGCCACACTACAATATAAATAATATAAGTATAGATGAGATTTCGTATTTAGCGACTTATTTTCAAGCAGCAGTAGAAAGAAGTGTTAGTAGTAAGAGAATATTGGTTGTATGTCATAGTGGTTATGGCACATCGCAGTTGTTATCAACTAGACTAAAGAGGGCTTTCCCTCAATGGACCATAGTAGATATTGTATCATTACATAAATTAGGTGATATAGACATGAAAGATATAGATTTTATTGTATCTACTGTAGATATAGACATAAAAGATAAAATGTATATAGTTGTATCGGCCTTATTAATGGAGAGAGATATTAATAATATTAAAAACATACTTATGAATGCATCATCAGAAAATAATAATATAGATTTTAATAATTTAGCGCTCGAGATGGAAAAAAACATATATTTTAACGGAAATTATAATGAAGAAGTAGATTATATATTAAGAAATACAAAATTAGAGCAGGTTAATTTATCAAAATTTTATAGAATTTATATTAATACTTCATATAAAGAAAATAAATTAATAACTAATATAGATAATAAAAACAAATCTATTTCTCTCTATATATTATGTAATAATTACGACTACCTCAAAGAAATTTTACTTGATATATATAACTTATTTATTTGTAAAAAATATATTAATTATATAACAGTATGTGAAAGAGAAGTTGATATCATAAAGTTATTTAAACATGTAATAAGGGAGAGTATATATGAGTATTAGAGATATAGTTAGTAATGATTGTATAGATTTAGATATAAAATATACCACAAAAAAAGAAATACTAGAAGAATTAATAAAAAAGCTACACAAAAGTGGATTTATTGCTGATAAAGACAAATTTTATGAAGATTTATGTTTTAGAGAAAAAGAAGGTTCAACTTCAATAGGAAATTACATAGCAATACCTCATGGACAATCAAGTTATGTTAAAAGGTTTTCTATAGCAATAGGTAGGACTAACTTAGACGTTCAATGGGAGGATGAGGATAATTTTCCAGTGAGGCTTATTATTCTTTTTGCAGTGCCAGATTCTGGCGACTCAAAAGATGAACTTCGTACAATGGCTCAAATGTGCAGGAAATTAGCTGATGATGATTTATGTTATAAATTATTAAAATCTCAAAATTATGATGAGATAGTTGAAATATTTTCTTAAAAATATATAATGAAACTTTTGTGAAATGAATTTTTGGATTATTATAAAAATTAAAAAAATAAACCACTAGGTCATGTTTTACAATCTAGTGGTTTATTTTCTATAAAGGATAATAAAATCCTGTTACTATATTGTTTTTTAAATAAACTGCTGAAGCAAGAATTATTATACAAATTATTATAAAAGTAAAGTCCATACCTTTTAATTTTTTATAGCTATACCATGTTCTTTTCTTTTTCTTACCGAAAGATCTTAGCTCCATAGCATTTGAAATGGTTTCGATTCTTTTAATAGAAGAAGAAACTAGAGGAACAAATATTGTAGTATAGTTTTTCAAAATCTCACTTATACTACCTTCATTTTTATGGAAAGCTAGCCCTCTTGCTTGCTGAGCGTCTAAAATATCCCTGTATTCACGTTGAACATCTGGGATATATCTAAATGCAATGTTTACAGCATAAGCTATCTTATAAGGAATACCTATTTTGTTTAAACTACTGGCAAATTCACTTGGATGTGTTGTGAATATAAATATGGCAGTTATAGGCATTAATACTGCATATTTTAATGATATAGTTAAAACATAGAATAGAGTTTCTTTGTTTATATATGAATATCCTATGTTGATTAATTGTGTATTTGTACCTACTAATTCACTTCCGTATTGTGGGGTGATTAGTAGTATAAAAATAACATTTATTATATTGAAAATAACCATCATCCATAGTAGTGGTTTTAATGTTTTTGATGGTATTTTTGAAAAATAAAGCATTACAGCACTGATTAATGCCATAGCTATAAACACTCTTATATCAAGAAACATTACTGTTATAATTGTCCATGTAAGAAATAATAGTATTTTGCTTACACCACTTAATCTATGAAAAATAGAGTCACCCTCAATATAAAGAGTTTGGGCTCTACTCATTGTATTTCACCTGTCTTTCGTAATCTATAAAGAATTGTACAAAATCATTTGTATTTTTTATGCTAACTGCTTTTGCTAAAGTTGATAATGACGTTTCTTTTAAGTTTGCTTGTTTTATAATATTTTTATCAGTTAAAATGTATGATGGTTTATTATCTGCTATTTTTTTACCATTAGAAAGTACTACAGCTCTGTCACAATATTCCAGAGTTAACTGCATATCGTGAGTTATAAGAATTATGGAAATTCCCTTGCTTGCCAAACATTTTACAAATTCCATAAATTCTGTGTAGTGTTTGTAGTCTTGTCCAGCAGTTGGTTCGTCAAGAATTATAACATCTGGATTTATTGCCAATATGGAAGCTATAGTTACTCTTTTCTTTTGCCCATAGCTAAGGGCTCCAACAGGCCAATTCCTATATGGATATAAACCGCATATTTTTAACACTTCTTTAACTTTTGTATCAATTTCTTCCTTAGAATATCCTCTGCATTTTAATCCTAGACCAATTTCATCTTTTATCATATGTTGAGATATCATTTGATTTGGATTTTGCATTACATATCCTATAGAAGAGCCTCTTTTCTTTATGCTCCAAGAGTCTATACATTCATTATTTAAACATATACTGCCTTCTTTGTATTTTAAAATGCCTGTTATAAGTCTACATAAAGTTGATTTTCCTGCACCATTATTTCCAACAACAGCTAAGATCTCGCCTTTATTAACATAAAAAGAAATATTTTCTAAAGTATTTTTATTTTTGTTATGAGAAAAAGTTAAATTATTTATCTCAAGGATTTTCTCTTCATTATTATTGTCCTTTATAGAAGCATTTTTAGAATTATTCTCTAACCAATTTTTTATATTTTCCTTAGATTCTTCATCCAAGTTATTAAATTCCCTTAAATTATTTATATTTTCCAAATTACAATTTGCATATTTCATAGCTGATACGTAAAGAGGTTCTCTAAGTCCACTTTTTTCTAATAAATCTGATTTTAAAATTTCATCAGGTGTACCAATAGCTTTAACTTCACCTTTGTCTATAATAATAACTTTATCAAAGGGTTGTTCTAGAACATCTTCTATTCTATGCTCAACTATTATAATAGTTTTATTTGTTTTTTTATGAATATCATTTATTAATTGCATAATTTCTTTTCCAGAGGCAGGATCTAGATTTGCCAAAGGCTCATCAAAAAGTAAGACATCAGCATTACTTCCAAGAACTCCAGCAAGAGAAACTCTTTGCTTTTGACCACCAGATAATTCATAAGGACTGTGATTAATAAAATCAACCATATTTACTAATTCCAGTGCATTAATAACTTTAACTTTCATTTCGTTAAGAGGAATAGCATCATTTTCAAAACTAAATGCCACATCTTCACCAACACAAAGACCTACAAACTGAGAGTCTTGGTCTTGCATGATTGTACCAATTTTTTTACTTATATCTGATAAACTTTCTTCGTAAGGTTTAATATTGTCTACTATAATTGAACCTTCCATTTCACCATTGTATGAAAAAGGAATAAGTCCATTTAAACAATGAGAAAGAGTGGATTTTCCAGAACCACTTGGCCCTACTATTAAGACTTTTTCACCCTTATTTATAGTAATATTTATATCCTTTAAAGTTTTATCAACTACATTATTATATTTAAAACTAAAGTTTTTAAAACTTATCATTATATTCTCCTTATTTTTTATTTTGCTTAGTCCTCAATCTTTAACCCACTATTTTTTTTATTTGCTCTAACAAAACCTAGTATAGTTGGAACACCAACACCTAAAAATACTATTGCGTTTGTAAATATGGCAAGAGCTGCCTGAATTTTCATTTTATCTAAAGGTTCACCCATAACAAGCACGTCAAAACCTGCAGCAAATACAAATGCTAAGATAATACCAATCACACCTGTAATCACAAGATATGAAACATGGAACTTATTACATAATCCATCTTTTATACTAAATTTCTTGCATTTGAAAACTAGTCCCATAAAAAGACCCATAATACCAGAGCTTGCAACCCAGCCCCACCAGATTCCCCAACCGGCAATCATATCAGTTAACATATGTCCTAAAAACCCCATTGAAAATCCAACAAATGGACCAAATAGAGCAGAGAATATAGCAAGCAAAGCTATGGCAGGTTTTAATTGAGTGTTAGGTCCTATGGGTATTCCAACAAACCCTAAGGCTCCATAAAGAGCAGAAGCAACACCGATTGTTACTATTGTTTTTGTATCTATTTTGATCATATTACTCCTTTTTCTCCATTCGTTTCTTTATATTTAAAATTTATTAATGAACTTTTATATAAAAAAAATCTCTTTCTGATAAGAAAGAGATTATATGCGTAATCTTATCTTCCAGAATTCTTCTGTAGGAATTAGCACCTTTGTCTTTAGACCGGTTGCTGGGTTTCACAGGGCCAGTCCCTCCACCTCTCTTGATAAGTAATATTTAATTTTATGTGAGTTCCACAAAATATTCTACAAAATAAGTCGAAATTTGTCAAGTTTAAATAATTTACAAAATAATTACATTTATAAAGGACTTATGGAGGAAAATCATATTTTAAAGTATATTAATATTAATTAAAGTAAAAGTGGGGGGAATTTATGAGTAAATTAAAGAAATTTTTATCTATTATATTAATAGTAGGAGTGATAATTACTTGCGGGTTTACAAAAAGTGTTGATGGGGCTTCAGTATATGGGAACAGTAATTCAAATATTAGTAATGGAGGGTATGCAGCTGCAAATGGAAACTACTCTTATATAAGAAGTAGCAAGATATATAAAGAAACTAAAGAGGCAAATTATTACTATATTTACAGAACTTATAAAAATGGAAGTGCAAAAAAACAAATAGTAAATAATGCATCAGAAGAACCATACATAAATGTAGTTGGCAAGTACATGTATTATGTGGGAATATACGACTCTGGTAATAGGTATGGTATTTATAGAGTTAAAACTGATGGGACTGAGAAAACTAGATTAATAAGCAATTATGGATACAATCCAATTATAGTAAAAGATAATTATTTATACTATATAAAAGAAAGCGTAAATAGTAATTATGATGAAGCAATGTCTTTGCGTTGTTACAGCTTATCAGCTAAAAAGACTGTTTCAACATTATATACTACATCATCAAGAGTGATAGATAATATATCCTTATCTGGCGACTATATCTATATAGTAGCAAATGGATATGATAATTCTATAATATACAAAATAAACACAAAAACTAAAAAAAGAACTACTGTTTATAAATATAAATCTGGCAAAAAAGAAGAATCTTCTATAGAAGATATGGTTTACTATAAAGGAAACATTTATTATACAGTTTATAATGATAAGGATTCTTACAATGAAAATGACGATACTTGTGAAGTATATAAGATATCATCTACTGGAAAAAATAACAAATGTTTATCGAAAAATTTCACTTCAAGCATAAACTTGTACAATAATAAAATTTATTATATTAATTCAAGTGGCAATGTATGTTCAATGAATTTAGATGGAAGTAACAGAAAAACTATAAAAAAAACAAGTAAGCATCAATGGCATTATGGTATAAATATTGCAAAGAGCAGAATTTATTTTGGAAAAATAGTATTTGATCAATATGATGAATTTGATGATATACTTAGCGACAATATATATAGAACAACCTTATCGGGTGGTTCTATAACTAAAATGTAGAAACTATAAGAAAGACTGTAGTATAAGAAATTAAATTTATACTACAGTCTTTTGTTTTAAATTAATAATTAAGTTGTATATTACTATTATCTTTTAAATATTCGTTCTTATCCATATCAACATCGTTATTTATAAAGTCTTGTAGAACTTTTCTTGAGTTTAAATCGTATAACCAAACCCAACCAGCTTTTTTGTATGTACCACCTTTAATATGAACGTCATCTATTATTGGGAACTGCCCTTGTTTTATAGTTAAAGGCTTGAAGTTGTATGCAGTAAATGCTATATTTATTAAATCCTTTGGTGTAAGATTTGTAGATACATATGGAAGTAGTGTATTTAATAAACTAGGATATTTAGAAAAATCTTCTTGCTTCATAGTATTTATAACAGATAGCATAACTTCTCTTTGTCTCTCATCTCTATTTATGGCACTATCTACTTTTCTTATTCTCGTATAAGCAATAGCTTGATAGCCATTAATTCTTTGTTTACCTGAATGAGTTAGAAGTTCCATATTGCCCTTACCAGAATAAGTACATTGTTTGTAAGAACCTGGTATCATTTCATTTATAGATTTAATTTCATATTCTTTAATATCTACTTCTACTCCACCTATTGAAAATATAATATTCATTAAATTATCAAAATCAACTTGAATAAATTTGTCTAACTTTATTTGGAAATTTTCCTCTATTGTTTGGAATAGCAACTTTTCTTTACCCCAAAAATAAGCAGCATTAAGTTTTCCCTTACCTTTACCTGGAATATCAACATAAGTATCACGAGCAAGAGATGTTAGTTTAATATTTTTGTTGTTAGAATCGATAGTGGCAATCATCATACAGTCAGAACGATAGGCAAGTTCTTTCTCCCTACCATCAGTACCTAATAATAATATGTTAGTTATACCATCCACAGTTTCGTATTTTGATTTGTAAGCATCTTCAACTTTAGTGCTTGTTGTATTTAATTTACTATAAAAATGATAAAAAGTGAATAATGGAATAGCTATTATTAGTACTAATAAAATAACAGCAATTTTTGTAAATTTAAATTTTTTATTTTTTTGAGTCAAAAAATCCCCTCCATTTTTGATTTAATTGAAATTCATAATTATATTATAACAAATATTGTAAATTTACATGCTATAACATAAAAACTATACATATTTATATACTAATTCAACAAATACTAACTATTTAATTTATTTGATAAGATAAGTACTTTGGTATAAAGAAGTAATTAAATTATTTTGTTTGAAAAACTTACTAATATAAGATACAATAAAATTATTATATATAAACAAGGGGAATATAATGGATAACTATGTATATAGCTGCAAAGATGGCAAAGAAATAGTACCTATTATGGAAGAAATAATAAAAAATGGGGGACAGTGTAAACTAAGAGTAACTGGATATTCTATGATGCCCATATTAAAACACCTTCGTGACAGTGTAATATTAACATCGTCAAGAAACAGACAAATTAAAAAGGGTGAAATTGTATTTATAAAAAGGAACACTGGGCAATTTGTACTTCATAGGGTATATAAAATAATAGATGATAACACTTTTGTCATGAATGGAGATGCACAACAGTGGGTAGAAGTTGTAAAAAATAATCAAGTTATAGGAGTTTGCTCTAAAGTTATAAGGAATGGTATAGAGATTTCCTGTGACAACTGGAAATATAAAAGTATAATAAAAATATGGCAATTTTTTAGACCAATTAGAAACCACATTTTTAAAATTAATGCTATTATGAAAACAATTGTTAAAAGAGAAGGCGAATAAGGAGAGGATATATTTAATGAAGAAGGTATTAATGATTATAATATCTGCTATCTTAATATGTCTAATAGGTTTAGGCATCATAGGTTACTATGTGGAGAAAGATAAGGCAGCTGAAAAAACAAATGTAAAAACTGAAGAAAAAGCAGATCAAATTATTGAAGGAGAAAAGTTAATAGTTGATTCTGATAAAATTGATATCAATAAAATAGAAGGATATACTCCTGGTGAAGACTTATCAAGCCAGAATAATACAAATAATAACTTAGAACAAGAAAATAGTGAAGCTATAACTGTGGCAGGAATTAATCTTCCATATTCTATTCCTAATAAAAATATGGAAATCTTAAGCATAGGACAATATTCTGGAAAGTTTGTTGAAGATGGTAGTGATGTTAATAAAGAAAATGTTTTAGCCATAATAGTAAAAAATACCTCTAAAGAGGTTATAGATTATGGTGAAATTAATATGAAAATAATGGGTAAAACTAATGCTATAAAGTTTAAAATTACAAACTTAAAACCAGGAGTGTGTACACTTGCAATGGAATCAAGTGGTAAGATAGAGTTTAATCCAGATGATAAATATATATATATGAGTTCGAAAAATAATATGATAAATGATTTACCTACTATGGAGTCTCAAGTAGCTATAACTACTGAAAATAAAAAAATTACAGTAGAAAACTTAAGTGGTGAAAACTTAAATACAGTTTATGTATATTATAAAACTATTTCTCCAGGTGGATGCTATTTGGGTGGAATTACTTATCGTGTTAAATTTGAAAATGTTGAAAGTGGAAAAAGTGTAAGTTCTAATACTATACATTTTTCTAATGAAAAATGTGAAATTTTAAAAGTTGAATCAGTAAAAGAATAATATTATAAATTAATTAAAAGTAGTCGTAAAATACGACTACTTTCTTTATTTTGTTATAAAAATAACCAATATAAATAAATAATTTGAAAAGTAATGCTTTATTTTATAAAGTAACACATTGAAAAATAAGATTCCACTTGTTGACATTAAAGGCACACTAAAGTAAAATTTAATTGATGGTTATTTTTCATCTTGAAATTTATTTAGTAAATTAGCATATACTAAAATGATGAAAATTTTAAAACAAGGGGGAGGAATCATGGAAGTTAAAAAAGATTTCAATCTGCGTAAAATTGCTGGAGAATATATTCTTATGCCCAAAAATACATCACAAATAGGTTACAATGGACTAATTAGTTTAAATGAAGTTGAAGCTTTGGTTTGGAAAAATTTAGAAGACTGCAAAAGTGAAGAGGAGATACTTTCCTTAATTACTAACACATATATGGTGAAAAAATCAGATGCAAAAAAGGATTTAGGGGACTTTTTGAAGCAATTGGAAGCAGCAGACATAATATAAATAAATTAGTTATCTAATAAATAACATATATAACAAAAAAGATAGAGTAATAACTCTATCTTTTTTTATTTCAAAATAAAATCCAATTATATAGAATATTTGTGAAGTTATATTATAATACAGAAAAATGAGAAAATTTTGTATTTTAAATTATAAACATATAAAAAAATATTATTAATGCTATGATATACAATTGATAAATACTATACTTTAAGTGTAGGTAAATAAAGATTTATGGAAGGAGGAGGAAAACCTTCAGATGAAAAAATCTTATAAGTCAATCATACTCATAGGAATTATATTTATAATATTATGCATTTACCTTTATATTAGATATAGCGATTTAAATCATGTAAATGACTCAAGAATCATAAAAGTTGGTGTTTATGAATATGAACCTTGTTATTATATTGGTAAAAATCAAAAAGTAAAAGGCTACTATGATGATGTAATTAAAATAATAAATAGATATGATGAATATACTTACGAATATGAAATTTCATCATTTAAAAATACTATGGAAAAGTTAGAATGCGGTAAAGTGGATATTGTTGTTGGTTTAAATAAAACTGACGATAGAATGGATAAAATTGTGTATTCAGATAAATCTATAGGTGTTCAACGATATGGAATATTTTCTAATAATAGTGAAGTTATGTATGTAAATTTAGAGAATATGGAAAATTTAAAACTAGGTGTTATTAAAAATGAAAATAATGGAGAATACATAAAAGATTTATTTAAAAATAAAAATATTGATGTTAATACTATTGAATTTTATGAACAAGGGGATATGATAAATTCATTTAAGAGAAGAGATCTGGATTTGTCTATACAACCTATAAATAAACAGAATTATGGAAAACTAGTATATGAGTTTTCGACAGGGCCTGTTTATATAGGAGCTAGTAAGAAAAATAAAGATATTATTATTCATATTAATGAAATTGTAGAAAATAACAAAGAAGATATTTTAAAGGACTTAGAAAAGTCTTATAATAAATATTTTAAAATAAAAGAAAATAGCAAGATATTTAGGCATATCATATCAACTATGCTTATTATATCTATAATATTTGTTTTATCTAATTTTAGAAAAATAAAATCAATAAGTATAAAAATAAAAATAAAATATAGAATAAAAAATGATAAATATATACTTTACTATCAGTCCATATTTGATCCTAATGTGGAAAAAATAGTTGGATTTGAAGCTCTAATAAGACAAAAATGTAAAAATGGAAGAGTATTATCACCAAATTCGTTTTTAGATGAAGTAGAGTCTAATAATATGTTGCATAAATTATCTTTATGGGTTTTAGAAAATGTAATGAAAGATTATAAAAAAATACATGAAAAATATAGATTGGAAAGCGGCAAATATATTTCCGTAAATATTTCAGTTAATGAGCTTATTAATGATGATTTTATTAAAAAATCTATTGAATTAATGGAAAAATACAATCTATCAAGAAATTCAATTTGTTTTGAAATCATAGAAAGAGTAAAATCAGAAAGTATTAGTAAACTGTCTACATGTATAGAAAAATTAAAAGATGTAGGCTATTTAATAGCGATAGATGATTTTGGCATGGAACACTCTAATTTAGATTTACTTGGAAAAATTGAATTTGATATTATCAAATTAGACAGATATTTTATATACACTATATCTAAGAAATATCTTAAGGAAGAAATTATAAAGTTTTTATCAGCAGTATCAAAAAGAGCAGACAGTGTATTAGTTGTGGAAGGTGTAGAAACTGAAGAGCAAATTAATCTTATAAAAAGCATTGATAATGATAAAATATATGTGCAGGGGTATTACTATAGCAAACCATCTCCTATATAGTAGATAATAATGATGCAAGTGTTGCATCATTATTTTTTTTGTGAAAATTAGCTTGCATAATCGACAATAATTGTCGTAATTAGTAAGATAATTCTGTATATTTATGGAAATATAATAAATTAAAAAATGCCGTTGAAAAATAAAATTAATAGTGTTATTATAAATTGTGACAATTTCAGGTAACAAAAAAGGTTGTTACTGCGTGAACTCAAAATTTACAGAAGAAAAGGTTTATCTTGTAGTAAATGATGGGGATTATAAGGAGGAAAAGTTATGTCAAAAGAAACAAAAAAACTTACATTAGTACCTCTTGTACTTATGATATTCACATCGGTATTTGGATTTGCTAATATGCCTAAGGCATTTTTCTTAATGGGTTATTCAGCTATTCCATGGTATGTAATAAGTGCGGTACTATTTTTTATTCCATATGCTTTTATGATGGCAGAGTATGGTTCGGCTTTCAAGAAAGAAAGTGGTGGAATGTACTCATGGATGGAAAAATCAGTTGGTGGTAAATACGCATTTATAGGTACTTTTATGTGGTACGCTTCATATATGATTTGGATGGTAAACGTTTCATCAACTATATGGATACCATTATCAAACGCAATATTTGGTAAGGATATGACTAGTAGCTGGAGCTTATTTGGTCTAGGATCAGTACAAACATTAGGAATATTAGCAGCGATATGGATAGTTATTGTTACTTTTATAGCTACAAAAGGTGTAGAAAAAATAAGTAAAATAACTTCTGTAGGAGGAACTGCTGTAACAATACTTAACATAGTATTACTAGGCGGGGGTATTGTAGTAGTTTTAATGAATGGTGGTTTAGCAGAGCCAATAAATAATATAGCTCAAAGCTTTACAACTTCACCAAATCCAGAGTATTCAACTCCAATAGCAATATTATCATTCTTAACATTTGCAGTTTTTGCATTTGGTGGCTTAGAAGTTCTTGGAGGGTTAGTAGACCAAACAGAAAATGCTGAAAAGACTTTCCCAAAAGGTTTGGCTATATCAGCAGTGGTAATATCTTTAGGATATGCATTAGGAATATTTGCATGCGGTATGTTTGCCAACTGGTCAGAAGTAATGAGTGGTAGTAACGTAAACTTAGCAAATGTTACATATATATTAATGAGTAACTTAGGATTTAAAATAGGTGTTGGAATGGGGCTTTCTCAAGCAGCGGCATTAACAGTTGGAGCATGGACAGCAAGATTTGTTGGTCTTTCAATGTTCTTAGCTTTAACAGGAGCTTTCTTTACATTAACTTATTCACCACTTAAAACTCTTATCCAAGGTGCTCCAAAAGAAGTATGGCCTGGAAAACTTGGAGAAATAAAAAATGGAATGCCAATAAACGCTATGATAGTTCAAGCGATAATAGTAATAGTTATGATATTAATAGTTGCATTTGGTGGGGATGACGCAAAAGAATTCGTTGCTCTTCTTACATTAATGACTAACGTAGCAATGACTATACCATATATGTTCTTATCAGCAGCATTCCCTAAATTTAAAAAAAAGCAACTAAATGGGGAATTAGAAAGACCATTTGTTGTTTATAAATCTTATGGTTTAGCTATAGCAGCAGCAACAATGGTAACTGCTATAATTGGATTTGCAAATGTATTTACAATAATTGAGCCGGTAATAACTAGTACAGAAGGTTTAGTTAAGACACTTACAATGATAGGTGGACCATTACTATTCTCTGTAGTAGGGTATTTATTATATGCTAGATATGAAAAGAAATATATTAAAAATAAAAATAATACAAATAAAGTGGCATAATTATATGTAATGTGTTTAAAAAAGAAGGTGAATATTATTATCACCTTCTTTTTATTTGGAAAAATATCAATTTACCATTTATGAATACTTGTGGTTTTATAAATTATAGTATCTTCTAAGCCAAATGCTTTTTTGTTATCTTTATAAAATACCTCAATTACATATAAGATATTATCTTCCACTCTTTCTTTTTAACCATAGGATTGAATTTTTCTGATTTTTTTATTCTTTATAATCCATTTCTAAAATTTGATTATTGTTTTTTAATTTTTCCGTCGATATTGAATTCCCTACACAAATTTTACACAAAAATTTCTAAAATGTACATGGTATATTTACTTCATTCTTTAGTATATATCTTTAGTATATATAATTAAAAAATATTTTGAATATTCTAACTTTATAAAATTGAAGGAGTGACATTTTTGACCTATATTAATTAAAGTACTTTATAATGTTTATTTAATTTTTCATATGATTTTAAGAAAAGAAAATTAATGGCTTAAAAAAATAAATATTATGGTATGGAAAATGTTTTTTTTATTTTCATTGACATGAGTGTAAAATTAATATATTATTTATAGAATATAAATATATTTTTAACAAAGTTGCTATTTTAATATAAATAGTAAACTTAAGGGGGAAGTAGTTATGAAAATAAAAAAAGAGTTTTGTATGAGAAATATTTGTGGGGAAAATACCTTAGTTCCAATAGGAGAAACAGCATTATCTTTTAAAGGAATAATAAAGGTTAATAATATAGGAAGTTTTATTTGGAATAATCTTGAAAGTGCAAAAAATGAAGATGAAATCGTTTTTAAGGTTATGGATAAATATAGTTTAGAGCTGAATGAAGCAAGAACTAACGTTGACGATTTTATTAAATATTTAAAGAATGTAAATATAATATAAAATACAATATAAAACTGATGAGAATAAGATAAAAGAAAGTTGTCTATAAAATAAATAGTACAGCTTTTTTATTTTTATTAAAATTAATTAAAAAAAGAAATCGTTTTTACAAGATGGAATGAATTATTTTAAAATATAACATAAATGTCACATTAGTTTTATTGATAAAAGAAAAAAATTATGGTATTTTAAATTGTAGACTATTAGAAATTTAGCGAAAAAAGTAAAATATGCAGAAAGAGGGGAACTTATGGACAAATACCTTAGTAATAAAATTAAAAATATGTCTTTAATTATGACTTTCTTTGTTGTCGTTCTTCATTCGAACAACTTAGAAGATGCATCTATATTTAATGTAAATACATTAGTACAAAACTTTATAGGACAAGGAATTGTAAGAATAGCTGTACCTATGTTCTTTGTAATATCAGGATACCTATTCTTTTATAAATTTAAACCATCAACAGAGGCTTTTTTATCAAAATACAAAAAAAGATTTAAAAGTTTATTTATACCTTATTTTATATGGTGTACAGGATGGCTGATAATATTATATTTAGTAGAACTTACTGCTTTTGGTAGATCAATGTTCTCAGATAGAATAATAGCTGATTATAATGCTGTAGAATTATTTAAAAATACTTATATTTATCCTCTTCCATATCAGTTTTGGTATATTAGAGCCTTAATGATAAATGTAGTGATTTCCCCAATAATTTACTATGTTATAGACAAATTAAAAGGTAAAGCATTGTTAGTAATTACAGTATTTTGGTTCTTTGATGTTATTTATTACCCTATATTAATGTTTGCAATTGGTGCATGTTTTGCAATTGGAGACTTTGATATATACTTTAATAAATATAAAGATAAGGGATATTTATTTGGATTAGGTTATATATTAGCTATAATACTAAAAACTATTCTAATATATATGCCTCAAATACCAAATCACGAATATGTATTATTACTTGTTGAAAACATAATAATACTATGTGGTGTACCATTTGCATGGTTTGTTTATGATGTAATAGGAGAGCGATTTAAGAAAAAGTTTGATTTAGGAAAAGAAATGAAGCTAGCTAAGTACGGAATATTTATTTACTTCTTCCATATTCCACTACAATCAATTATTAAAAAGGTGTGGTTTAAAGTAATGCCAGTAAGTTCAACGAGTAGCTTAATTATTTTCTTTGTAGCACCAATAATAACAATAATAATATGCGCTTGTGTGGCAATATTTATGAGAAAATATATGAGAAAAATATATATGTTACTGACTGGTGGCAGATAAATATATTATAAATTAGAAATACCTACATTAATTTTAAAATGTAGGTATTTTTGATAGAAGCAAATTTTTATAAAAATTTATTTTCTTAAGGTTTAATTAAGCTTTTTGGGAAAAGTAAAGTTAATCAAAAGTGCTTTTGTAAACTAAAGGAGGTAAAATATGAAAAGAACTAATAAATCAGTAGGTTTGGTGATAATTACGCTATTTATAATACTTGGAACATTGTGTGGAGGAGCTTTAAAAATTAATGCATTGGAAAATGAAATAACTTCATCTACATATGTTGATGACAGCTCATGTACTAAATGCCCTTGTCCAAGAGTTAAATGGGGTTTGCTAAAAGAAAGTATAAATGAACTAAAAGAAAATGGTAGCCTAACGGAAGATGATGTGAAAAATATTAACTCTTATATGACAAAGGATAGAGAGTCCAAAGAAGCTGATATTAAAGAAAAAATTTATAAGATTGAATGTGAAAAAATAGACAGGATGGTAAGTGAAAAAGTTATTAGCAAGGAAAAGGGAGAAAAATTAAAAGAGGTTGTACAAGAAAATATACAAAATATGAAAAGAAACATGAAAATATTAAATAGTAAATAACTAAGATGGCCTGGTATTAAAACTAATACCGGGTCATTAATTATTAAAGCGAAAAAGGGTTTAATAATGATATATAAATATAAATGACGAACTAATATAGCTTTACTCTCATAAAATATTATAAAAATATTTATTATAGGGGTGGGGAACATGCGCAGAATTAAAAGACAACAAAGTTCAAATGACAATGTTAAATATACTCTTGCTAATTTAAATTTAAGGGATGGAAAGTCTACTGAAGCTAATGTTATCACAGTAATACCAGCAGGTTCAAAAGTTAATGTTATTGATGCAGAAGAAGATTGGTATGAGGTGATTTATAATGATTTAAGAGGATTTGTTTATAATGAGTACTTGTCAAAAACACAATATACTTGGACAGATACCGAGTTAAGATCTTATCCAGACTCAGCATCAAATCCAGTAACTATGGTTCCAGCAAAATCCAGGGTACAAGTTTTAGATGTGAATGGAGATTGGAGTAAGGTTATTTATGACGATAAAGAGGGATATATATTTAATGTGTTTTTGAGCAATGATGGTATGAAACCAGGTGAATATGATTTTACTTACTTTGATACAGATATGATTAAATTTGTAAATGATAATAATATCAAAAGCCCAACTGTAAATTTAATTACTACAAATTTAAAAAATAGATTAACTTATGTATTTGAAAAAGGTAAAGATAATCAATGGGAGTTACTTTATAAATGGAGCTGTACTGTGGGAAAGCCTAGTACACCAACAATTACAGGAACTTTTTATATAAATGGCAGAAAGCCGTACTTTGGTTCAGATACTTATAGAGTAAAATATGCTACGAGAATAAAAGGAAGTTATTATTATCACTCCGTTCTTTTTAATGCAGAGGGAACAGAAATAATTAATGATATTTTAGGTGAGGCATTAAGTCATGGTTGTATAAGGTTATCAGTGGAAAATGCACATTGGATATATGATAATATTTTAGATACAACAGCAGTAGTGATAAATTAATTAAATTAATAAATATTAAAGGCAAGTTATTATAATCTTGTCTTTTTTTTGTGCATAAAAATGTTAAAAAATCAAGGAGTTTTTGAAAGGATATGATAAAATTGAGAAAAAATATTATTTTAAGTTCAATACAAAATGAATATATCACTGTAGCAAAAAATGAACTCTTAAAAATTAATGAAAAATCATCAGCCTATGGATTGATTTTGACAGAAGAAGATGTGGAAGAAATTATTAAATCGAGAGAGTATAGCTTAAAAACTTATGGAAGAATAGATCTGAATATGGATGTAACTAAAAAACTAATAAATAAAATATATACATCTCAATATACAGATAAAGACGATTATGTAGAAATAATTAATGATCTACAAGATATTTTTTATTACTTAAAAAATTAGACACTAGTTATGAATGGGAAGAGTTTTACGTAGAATATCTTAAATCACTAAGTGAAAATAAATTAAAAGAAATAGAAAATTTAATAAATGGAAAGTTGTAAGGTAAATAAGATAGATATATAATGATTAATAAGGGACAAATTAACAATAATCTTTAGAATGTTTTATATTAAAAAGGTATAAAAGGAGAAAGTAAATGATTTATTTAGGGGAGAAAGAGGAAAAAGGAAAAGACACATCTAGTGTGGTTATGGAAAAATTATTAAAATCTAGAACAATATTTATTTCGGGAGAGATAAATCAAGAATTAGCAGAAAAAGTAGCTACTCAATTATTAATATTACAAGAAATGGGTGATGAGCCTATAAAAATATTCATAAATAGTCAAGGTGGACATGTGGAAGCTGGAGATACTATCCATGATATGATTAAATTTGTAAAACCAAAGGTTATAGTTATAGGAACTGGATGGGTAGCTAGCGCAGGAATAACAATATATCTTGCTGCTGACAAAGAAAACAGATATTCTCTACCAAATACGAGATATATGATACATCAACCACTTGGTCAATGTAGAGGTCAAGCAACAGATCTTCATATAGAAGCTTTAGAAATTGCTAGAGTTCGTGAAAGAATAAATAAAATAATAAGCACTGCTACAAATCAACCATTAGAAAAAGTTGAAAATGACACAGATAGAAACTATTGGCTAAATTGTGAAGAAGCAGTAGAGTATGGCATAGTAAACAAAGTAATAAGTAGTTACGATGAAATACCTACCGTATAAGAAAGAGGAGAGCTCTATGAGGCTCTCTTTTTATAAAAAAATTACTTTGAATTATAACAAAAATAAGTTTAGCTCTAAATAAAGAAAATTAATTGCCGTATTATAATAATTATAAAAACAAATTATAAATTGGAGTAAGATATGAGTGAAATTAATCAAATAGCTTTAAGTAGACTGCTACAGGCAATGAGTACTAGTGCAAGTCTAAATAGTAATAATAGTTCATCAAGTAATTCATCATATGACTTTGTTTCTGTTTTATCAAATAGTTTACTAAATTCTAATAATTTAGGAGGTTCTTGTACTTCTTGTAATAGGGCAGGAAATTTATTGAACAATATTAGTAATTTAAATAATAATAATTTATATTCTAATGACTTAAATGCACTTACTACACTTCTTGGAAGTATAAATTCCGATAGAATAAATGTAAATGTAAATTATGTAAAACCTGAAGATATTAAGTCAAACAGTACTAATACAATAGCGAATATAGAAATATCAGTTGGGGATAGTAAAAAGAGTGAAAATGTTGGAAACCCAATAAGTAAAACTAAAATGGATAAAGCCGTAAATTTACTAAAAGAACAAGTTGGAAAAAAATATGTGTGGGGAGCAACAGGTCCAAATAATTTTGATTGTTCAGGGTTAACCCAATATATTTACAAAAAAGCATTAGGCAAAAATATACCAAGGGTTTCATATGAACAAAGTGAATATGGAAAATCTGTTAAGAAAAAAGACTTACAAGTAGGAGATTTAATATTCTTTGATACAATGGGAAAAGGAAGAGTGAGTCATGTAGGTATGTATATAGGAAATAATGAATTTATACATGCTTCAAATCCAAGAGACGGAGTGAAAAAATCAACTTTAACTGGATATTATGAAAAAAAATACATATGTGCAAGAAGACCATAATTTAAAATGGAATAAAACATAAGAAATAAGAGAAAACTTTTATAGTATGATATAAACATGCTATAAAAGTTTTTTTGTTTTAAAATATATTAATAATAAAAAATTTGATAATCAAAATAAAACGTTGACATTAGATTAATCAAATAATATAATTAAATTAATTATCGGTCGGATGACCGACTTGCGAAATAGTATAATTTAAGGAGTAAATTATGAATAAAATAAAGATAATAACAGATAGCTCTTGTGATTTAAATAAAGATATAATTGAAAAATATAATATAAAAGTAGTACCATTAAATGTTTCTTTTGGAGAAGATGTATACATAGATGGAGAATTGGATAAAAAAGAATTTTATGAAAGAATGAGAAACTCAAAGGAACTTCCAAAGACTTCATGTCCATCACCAGAAAAATTTATGCAAAGTTATGAGGGTGATGAGCATGTGATAGTGCTTACAATAGCCTCGGCTTTATCGGGCACTTACTCAGCCGCTCTTCTTGCTAAGAATATGATCTTAGAAGAAAATCCTAATAAAAAAATAGCTGTAATAGATACTGAATCAGGATCTATAGGACATGGACAGTTTGTAATGAAAGCTGCCAAATTAATAGATGCAGGAAAAAACTTTGAAGAAGCAGTGGATACAATTGAAAAATTAAAGAAAGATAAATTCTTCTATGGTTCACTTGAGACTTTAGAAAATGCTATTAAAGGTGGTAGAGTAAATCCTCTAGCAGGAAAACTTATAAATGCTTTAAACATGAAAGTAATAATAAAAGTTAGTGATGGTGTTGTAAAACCAATAGATTCAGCAAGAGGGTGTAATAATTCTATTAAAAAAGTTGTAGGAAAAACCAACGATATAATTAGTTCTGGAAAATATACATCATTAGCAATAGCCCATGCAAATTGTTTAGAAAAAGCCGAAAAAGCTAAAGAAATGATATTAAAAAATCATAGCTTTGAAGAGGTTATTATAACTGAAATTGGTTCAGTCATGGGAACTTATACATCAGAAGGTGCTATATTAGTAAGTGTATTATAAAAATGAATTTGCTAGCTATCCGTAACAGTTGTTATGAGATAGCTTTTTTTATTTATGTATATAATTGTATGAAAAAATTCAATATTTAAAATTAAATTTAAATATATTTCCAAAAATTGACTTTAAATTTGGAATAGAGTATCATTTTAATTGAACTTATAATATTTGGGGAGATATAAAAAATGTTAAAAATAAAATTTTTTGATGAAAAGGAAGATTTTTTACAATCAAAGAATAAAGAATATAAAAATTACACTTTAATTTCTATCATAAGTTTGAGCATAGCATGTTTTCTTTTTTTTGGGTGGGATTATATAATAGATCCTCAAGGTAGTAAAACGGTTTTTTTATTAAGAGTACTTATGCTATTAGCACCTCTTGTTTATTATGTACCGTATAAGTATACAGATAATTATAAAATACTTTCAATCTTTGTATGTTTAAGTATGTTTTATATTTTATTATTATATTTACTTGTAGTTGAAAAACTGGATAATGGTGTAAATTACAGTATTAATGGGTTTATAGTATACAATCTAAGCTTAGTAACTGTTTCTCATGGAATGCCGTTTAAATATATTTTAGCTCATCAGATACTAGGTTTTATTGTTCCTGTTATTCTTGATTTATTATTTTTAAAAAATACAATAAGTTATAATATGTATATGCTAGTTATACCGATTATTATGGTATTATGCATTACAATATCTTATACATTGTATTTAAGTTATTATGAAAAGTATGAGTTGCAAAAAAAACTAAAGGAATTTGCTTTTATAGATAATTTAACACAATGTTATAACAGAACAAAATTTCATGAAATAATTTATGAAGGTGACTATTTGAAAAATGCAAATAACTTACCCGTTTGTATAATATTAACTGATATAGATGATTTTAAAAAAGTTAATGATAAATTTGGACATAAGGTTGGAGATATAGTTCTTCAACAAGTTTCCACATGTATGAAAAAAAAATTAAGAGAAAAGGATACCATATATAGGTGGGGTGGTGAAGAATTTCTAATTCTTCTTCCAAATACAACTAATGAAGAGTGTTCAAAAATATCTAAATCTTTGGTAGAAACTTGTAATGAAATGATAACGCCAGCAGGTAGAATAAGCATAAGTGTAGGTTATGGACAGTTCTGTCAAGAAGACATCGATTTTCTTATAATAGATGTTGATAAGGCTTTATATAAAGCAAAAAGTAGAGGTAAGAATCAATCATGCTCATCAAATTATGACATAGAATAAAATTTAATATTTTTATTGATTTTCTTATATACTAATAATTAATTTAATTAGAAGTCTTTATAAGTGAGAAATAATATATATTTGGACTATAATATAAGTGAATAGATAAAATTACTAAGGGGGTAAATTAATGTCTAAAAAAGTTTTGATAGTAGGTGGAGTAGCAGGTGGAGCATCTGCAGCAGCAAGGCTTAGAAGACTAAATGAAGATTTCGAAATTATTATGTTTGAAAAGGGAGAATATATATCATTTGCCAACTGTGGCCTTCCATATTACATAGGTGATAGCATAAAAAATAGAGGTTTTCTTCTTGTTCAAACTGTAGAAGGAATGAAAGAAAGATTTAAATTAGACATAAGAAATTTAAGTGAAGTTATAAAAATAGATAAAAATAATAAAAAAGTTAAGGTGAAGAATCACAAAACTGGAGAATTATACGAAGAAACTTATGATAAGTTAATACTTTCACCAGGAGCGATGCCTAAAATACCAGATATAGAAGGAATAAAATCTTGTGAAAATTTATTTACTCTTAGAAATATTGCAGATACAGATAAAATAAAAAATTATGTTGATACGAATAAACCACAAAAAGCTCTTGTAATAGGTGGTGGATTTATAGGTTTAGAAATGGTTGAAAATTTATATGAAAGAGGAGTAGAAGTAACATTAGTTCATTCAAGGGATCAAGTTATGAAACCTGTTGACTACGAGATGGCAAGTGTACTTCACACTCATTTAATCGAAAAGGGTGTAAAATTAATCTTAAAAGATAAGCCTGCAAAGATTGAAGATAAGGGTAAAAAAGTTATTTTAAAAAGTGGAAAAGAAATAGAGACGGATATGATTATTCTTTCCATAGGAGTAACACCTGAAAGTAAGATAGCAAAAGAAGCTTGTATTGAAGTAAATGAAAAAGGAGCTATTGTAGTAAATAGTAAGATGAGAACTTCAAATGAAGATATATATGCTGTGGGAGATGCTATACAAGTTATAGATTTTGTAAATAAAAAACCAACTATGATTCCTTTAGCATGGCCAGCAAATAGACAAGGAAGATTAGTCGCAGATATAATATCAGGAAAAGACGTAGAATATAAAGGAACCCTAGGCTCATTAGTAGCAAAAGTATTTGATTTAACTGTTGCAGCCACAGGAAATAATGAAAAAACCCTTAGAGATTTGAACATACCTTATGAAGCAATTCATATTCATCCAGCATCTCATGCAGGGTATTATCCAGGTGCAACACAAATTTCATTTAAGATGTTATTTGATCCAATGACAGGTAAAATACTAGGGGCACAAGGTGTTGGACAAGACGGTATAGACAAACGTATTGATTTAATAGCAAACTCAATAAAAGCAGGATTTACAGTATATGACTTACAAGACACAGAAGTTTGTTATGCACCACCTTACAATTCTGCAAAAGATCCTGTAAATATGATGGGATACTGTGGTGCCAATATTATGGAAAATATAGTTGAAAATACACAGTGGTATGAAATTGAAAATCTAGTAAAAAATAAAGAATACATACTTGATGTAAGAGAAGAATACGAAGTGTCAAACGGCTCTATAAAAAATGTTGTTAATATACCACTGGGACAATTAAGAGATAGACTAAATGAAATACCTAAAGATAGAAGAGTATACGTATGTTGTCAAGTTGGATTAAGAGGATATATTGCATGTACTATATTAAATCAATATGGGTATAATACTTCAAATATAGATGGTGGATATAAAACTTATAGCAGTATAAAAAATGCAGAAAAATTGATAAGTGATCAAGATGAAAGCTTAGAAGTAATTTTATAGTTATAAAGAATAGAGGATAAGAAATATTCTCTATTTTTTTATGAAAAAAATAGTTATTGGCATTTGACAATAACTATAAATGGTGCTAATATTTAATTAGCATATGCTAATAACGAAGTAGGAGATGAAAGTATGACTAGTTGCAACAGCTGTCCAAGTGCACAAAAATGCACAAAGGACAAAGAGAATTGTATGATAGAAAACAATCCTTTAAATAATGTAAAGCAAATAATAGGCATAATGAGTGGAAAGGGTGGAGTAGGAAAATCATCCATATGTTCATTAATAGCCAAAACATTGAAAAAACAAGGATATAAAGTTGGTGTATTAGATGCAGATATAACAGGACCTAGTATTCCAAGATTATTAGGTGTAAGAGATAAAAGAGCAACGTATGTTGAACAGGGAATTCTACCTGTACAGAATAAGGATGGTATAAAGATTATGTCTTTAAATTTAATTACAGATAATGAGGATGATCCTGTAATATGGAGAGGGCCTATGTTATCTAATCTAGTTAAACAGTTCTGGACAGATGTTATATGGGAAGATTTAGATTATCTTCTTATAGATATGCCACCAGGAACAGGAGATGTAGCTCTTACAGTAATGCAATCAATTCCTATAAATGGAGTAGTTATGATATCTGTTCCTCAAGATCTTGTATCTATGATAGTGTCAAAAGCTGTAAAGATGACTAAAAAAATGAATGTAAGACTACTTGGGGTAGTTGAGAATATGAGCTACATAACATGTGAAGATTGTGGCAAAAAAATTAAGTTGTTTGATGGAGAAAGTACAAATAAATTTTTACAAGAAAATAACTTAAAACTATTTGGTGAACTACCAATGTTAAGTAGCATAAGTAAGCTATCACAAGATAATAGGGAAAAAGAAGATTTAGATCAGGTATTTAATCCTATAGTAAAAAAAATAATAGATGAACTAAATATTAATAAGTAAAAGGAGAGTTCAATATGAAAATAGCCATTTCCACAAATGGGAGAACAAAAGAAAGTTTACTAGATCAAAGATTTGGAAGATGTAATTATTTTCAAATTTATGATACAGATAGTAGAGAATTTAATGTAATTGAAAATAAAGGATTTACAGCATCTGGAGGTGCTGGAATTGCTTCTTCAAATCAGTTAATAGATGAAAAAGTTCAAGTTATTATTACAGGAAGCCTTGGACCAAATGCATTTGATATAATTAGTGAATCTAATATAAAAGCATATAAATGTTCTAGTTTACCAATAGATGAAGTTATTGAAAAATATAATAATAAAGAACTTGAAGAAATAAACTCTTGTGGAGCACCACATCAAGGATAGTATCTTTAATTTGGCCACATGGAGTGTTTCGCCGATACGTCTCTAAAGGGTTGCGAATTTTGAGCAACGGATGTATCTGCAGTGGAGCAAAGATATATGGTTGGCGATATGAACGAAGCGAATTTTTTATAGGAGATGAATTGACAATGAATATAGCTGTACTTAGTGGAAAAGGTGGTACAGGAAAAACAACTGTATCAACAAACTTGTCTTTAGCACTAAAAAGCAATTATATAGATTGTGATGTGGAAGAGCCTAATGGTTTTTTATTTCTAAACCCCAAAATACATAATGAAGAAAAGGTTATGGTGGAATATCCAATTATAGATAAAGATAAGTGTACAAATTGTGGAAAATGCGTAGAGGTATGTAAATTTAATGCTCTTGCAAAATCAAATAATAAGATACTTTTATTTAATAAATTATGTCATGGTTGTGGAGCTTGTCAAATAAGTTGTAAATTTGATGCTATATCCTATGGAAAAAGAGAGATTGGTAAAATAGAAATAGGTAGTGTCAATGATTTAAATTGTATTAGAGGTGTTTTAAATGTGGGTGAGCCAATGGCTGTACCTGTTATTAAAACACTTTTGAAAAACCTCCCACAGGGTAATAATTTAATCGATTGTCCTCCTGGAACATCTTGCAATGTGGTAAATGCCCTTAATTATGCGGATGTAGCCATACTTGTAACAGAACCATCTCAATTTGGACTTCATGATTTAAAAATGGCAGTAGAGCTTGTAAAACTATATAGAATTCCATTTTGTATAGTTATAAACAAAGAGGATGATGAAAATAACATAATTAAAGAATATTGCATAGATGAAAAAATCACCTTATTAGGAAGTATACCTTATGATAAAGAAGCTGCAAGAATATATTCAAAAGGTGAAATGCTCTACAGTGATTCAAATTACAAACGCATATTTGACAAGCTTTCCAATAGATTAAAGGAGGTGCTACCTTGGAACTAGTTGTATTAAGTGGAAAAGGTGGAACAGGAAAAACAACTATAGCAACAGCATTAAGTGAATTAATTAATGATGTAACAAGAGTTGACTGTGACGTAGATGCACCTAATTTTTATCTGTTTTACAAAGGGAAGAATATAGAAGAAGGTAGTTTTATTGGAGGCAAAAAAGCTGAAATAAATAAAGACTTATGCAAACAATGTAATAAATGTGAATTAGTATGTAAATTTTCAGCTATTAAAAATTACAAAATAGATCCATTTTTATGTGAAGGATGTGGAGCATGTAAATTAGTATGTCCTTATGAAGCCATAAAATTAAAAGATGAAAAAACAGCAGATGTATTTTTAAGCAAAGTGGCCCAAGGAGTAATATCTAGAGCGGAAATGGAAATTGGAAGTGATGGTTCTGGTAAATTAATAAGCCAGTTGAGAAGAAATGCATCATCAGCTAATGACAATAATAGTTTTACCATAATAGATGGTTCTCCAGGAATTGGTTGTCCTGTAATATCTTCCATAACAGGAAGTGACGCAGTACTAGTAGTAACAGAACCAACTAAATCAGGAATTAAAGATTTGACAAGAGTTGTAGATCTTTGCAATCATTTTGGTATTTTTACTATGGCATGTATAAACAAATATGATATTAACGAAGACATGTCAAAAGAAATAGATGAATATTTAAAAAGTAAAAATATTAATCTTGTTGGAAAAATTCCTTACGATAACATGGTTGTAAAATCTATAAATGAACTAAAGCCCATAACTAAATATGATAATAGTCTGGCAAAAAAAGCTATTGAGGATATGTTAAATAATATAAAAAAAATAATTAAAATATAATTAATAAATTAATGGAGGTATGTAAAATGAAAATAGCAGTTGCAAGTGAAAATAAGTGTGTAAGTGGTCATTTTGGTCATTGTGAAGGATTTGAAATATATGATATAGAAAATAATGGTATTTCAAAAAAAGAATTTGTTGCTAATCCAGGGCATAGACCAGGTTTTCTACCAGTATTTTTAAAAGATTTAGATGTAAATATCATTATATCTGGAGGTATGGGAGAAACTGCACAACAATTATTTGCAGATAATAATATAAATGTAATAGTGGGAGCTAGTGGATCAACTGATGATATAATAAATAAATATATTGATGGAACACTAGTATCAAGTGGAAGTGTTTGCAGAGAACACATGCATGAAGGTCACTGTAATGAATAAATAACATGGATGATATTGTTGTAAGAATCGAAAAGATTTTAAAAAATAATGGGTATAAATTTACTATTCAAAAGTTGGCCATATTAGAGGTGCTAATCGAAAGTAAAATTCATTTAAACTCAAAAGAAATTCATGATAGATTAAAAGATAAAAGAATTGGTCTTAGTACAATTCATAGAACTTTAAACCTTTTTAAAACATTTGATATAGTTAAAGAAATAAACATCAATGGCATAGGATATTTTGAACTAAAAATATTTAGCAAAGATCCTTTTCATATTCACTTTAAATGTTCTAAATGTAATAGTATAATTGATATTAAAAGTAAAGATATTAATTTACAATGTTTAGAATTAAAAGATAAAGCAGAAATGGAAAAGGATTTGGATATATATGACATAGATATTATTTTTACAGGACTATGTTCCAAATGTAAGGAGGAGTTTAGATGGCAAGACCAACAAAAGTTAGAACAGTAGATTTTTTCCCAGAGAGTACTTATTTTACTCCCATAGATAAATCTAAATGTGAATTAGAGGAAGTAATACTAAAATTAGAAGAACTAGAAGCTATGAGGCTTAAAGATATTGAAAAATTAAATCAAGAAGAGTGCGCAGAAAAAATGAAGGTATCTAGACAAACTTTTCAAAATATTATAGATTCAGCTAGAGAAAAAGTTGCTATAGCCTTAACTCAAGGAAAGGCAATAAGAATAGATGGTGGAAATTATAGAGCCAAATTCTGCAAATTTAAATGTCTTGATTGTGATAATATTTATGAGATAAATTATTTACAAGATAAAGAAAAGTGTCCTTCATGTGGTTCAAAAAATGTACTTTGTAGTAAAAAAGCACATATATGTAAAATATGGTGTGATAAAAATAAATAGTTGTAATATAAAATAGGCATCATCCTTAATATAAGGTGATGCCTATTTTGTCCATTACAAGTTTTATATTTAAATATTTTTTTAGCTAACTTTGCTAGAACAGCTACTACAACTGTTACATGATATATTACTTTTATCAGTATATTTTGCTTTTGATATTAATTGTGTCATAGTTCCCATTGGACAATAAACACACCAAGATTTTGGTTTATACAATAACATTGTTATTATTCCAAGGATTGTTGATGTTAACATCATACTATAAAATCCAAAGGCGAATTGAGCTAACCAAGGAGTTACCATACTAGTATTAGTCCATGACCAAGGCACTTTAAATGTCCAAAGTAACTGAATAACTTCTTTTAAACCACTTGCTCCTTTAAATACTAAATAAGTATTAAATAACATAATTACAAACATAGTCATAAAAAATGTTAAAAATCCATACCTAAACCACTTACTTTTTAAAAATTTAGGAATATCTTTATGCTTTGATAATTTTAACTTATTTCCCATTAAATCTAATAATTGACCCCTGCCACAGTAAATATTACAATAAGTTTTACCATAACCAGATAGAGATATTATTAATGGTATTAAGAAACACAATAAACCTATCCAAGCAAATAATATATTAAAAAATCCTAAGGCTAAATATGTGAGATTTATTATCCACATATAATCAGTGAATTTCTTTTTATCCATAATTATTCTTTTACCTCCATTTTTTCTATATTTATAACCGACGCAGGGCAGGACTTTGCACACTTTCCGCATCCTACACATTTATCTAAGTTTATCTCTGCAAATACACCTTGTTCTATGTGTATTAAATTAAAAGGACATACTTTTACACAACTACCGCAAGCTACACAGTAATCTTTATCTATAATTGCTTTTCTTTTTATTTTTGCCATTTAAATTTCCTCCTCAATAATATAAAAATATTATAATATTTTTATATATGAAATACAGTGATAAAGTCACTTTGAAGAATTTATGTGGATTGTATACAGAAAAGAAAATTCAGAAGATTTTAAAAAATAGGTTGACATTAAATAAGAAGGTGCATATAATTACTGATATAAATTGAAATTAATAAATTTAAAAGCTTTGACGGAGACAAAAATGCTTAGTTTAATTAATTACAGAGAGCCAATGTTGGTGAGAATTGGTGTTAATTCAAGTATATAATGATCACTCCCAGCTTTCATATTGAAAAGTTTTCTTAGTAAATATGAACGTATGCTAGCGTTACTTAGCTATAGTTAAGATTAGCTCTGACTAGAACAAATGAGAGATAACCTGTATGTTTTTTAGGTTATAAATAAGGTGGTATCGCGGAATATAACTTTCGTCCTTATGAGCAAATAAATATTGCTTATAATGGCGGAAGTTTTTTTATTTGCAAAAATATATAAAAACCTACTCGGTTTCTATGTGCAACATGAAAAGTTAAGAGCTAAGCAAATTTTTAATAAAATTGTAAAGGTTTAATAGGAGGTAATTTATATGAAAAGAAATGTATATGCAAGTTTAAATCAAGGTATGGATTCATTTTTAAGAGTAGCTATGACTCTTAGAAGAAAAGAACTGGAAGTAGAGTCAATGAGTATGTCAGCTGAAAACTGTGGAATGCACTTAACAATAAATGACGAAACAACATCTGTAGAAGAGGTAATAAATTATATGAGAAAACTACATGATGTATCGGATTTAAAAGTAATGTAGTAATTAAACTGATATGAAGCAATATCTATAAAGATAAATTCATAATTATAAATTTTAAATAAACATAGGGGGTAATTTGAAATGAAAATGTTTTATGAACAAGATGTAAAAATGGATGCTTTAAAAGATAAAAAAGTAGCGGTACTTGGATATGGGAGTCAAGGTCATGCACATGCACAAAATCTTAGAGATAGCGGTGTTGAAGTTGTTGTTGGATTACATGATACTAGTAAATCAAGAGAAAAAGCTAAAAATGATGGGTTTGAAGTTGTAAGTGTAGCGGAGGCAACAAAAGACAGTGATGTAGTAATGTGTTTAATGCCAGATACAGCCCAAAAGAAAATATATGATGAACATATAAAAGATAACTTAAGAGAAGGTCAAACGCTGGCTTTTGCCCATGGATTCAATATACATTATAACTTAATAAATCCACCAGAATTTGTGGATGTAGTAATGGTAGCACCAAAGGGTCCTGGTCACTTATTAAGATCTGTATATAAAGAAGGAAGCGGAGTTCCTTGCTTATTTGCAGTATACCAAGATGCAAGCGGAAATGCTAGAGAGACTGTTATTGCTTATGCAAAGGGCATAGGTGGAACTAGAGCTGGAGTTTTGGAAACTACTTTTAAAGAAGAAACTGAAACAGATTTATTTGGAGAGCAAGCAGTACTTTGCGGTGGTTGTGAAGAGTTAATAAAAGCTGGATTTGAAACTTTAGTAAATGCAGGATACCAACCAGAAGTTGCTTATTTTGAATGCTTACATGAAATGAAATTAATAGTTGATTTAATGTATGAGGGAGGACTTGAAAGAATGAATTACTCAGTTAGTGATACTGCAGAATGGGGAGGATATGTATCAGGACCAAGAGTAATAAATGATGCATCTAAAGAAGCTATGAAAGATGTACTTACGGATATACAAAATGGAAAATTTGCAAGAGAATGGATACAGGAAAATGAGGATGGATGTGAAGACTTCTTAAATAGAAGAACACAACAATATCATTCAGAAATATCGGAAACAGGTAGAACTTTAAGAAGTATGATGACTTTCTTAAAAAAATAAGATTAATATATAAAAGGAGGTAAATTAGGTGGATGGGTCAAGAATAATATTAGAATGTCTTATAAAGGAAGGGGTAGATACTATATTTGGTTACCCTGGAGGAGCAGTAATACCTCTTTATGATGCACTATATGACTATACAGATAAACTACATCATGTGAGAACTTCTCATGAACAAGGAGCAGTTCATGCTGCTGATGGATATGCAAGAAGTTGTAACAAAGTAGGCGTATGTTTTTTAACTTCAGGTCCAGGTGCAACAAATGCGATTACAGGGATAGCAACAGCTTATATGGATTCTTCTCCATTAGTATGCTTTAGTGGTCAAGTACCGACACCTTTACTAGGAAAAGATTCTTTTCAAGAAATAGATATAACTGGTGTCACTTTATCAGTAACAAAGCATAACTTCTTAATAAGAAGAGCAAAAGACTTGCCAAAAACTATAAAAAAAGCATTTGAAATTGCTAATAGTGGAAGAAAAGGTCCTGTCTTAATAGATATACCAAAGGATTTAATGTTGACAGAAGTTGATTTTAATATGGATAATTATCTTCCATCTAATTTAGAAAATTCTTTAAAAAGTGAATATGAGTTAAAAGAAGAGTATAAAAATAAAAAGAAAGTGGATTTAGCTTGTGATTTAATAAGAGAAAGCAAAAGACCTATAATATATGCTGGAGGAGGTGTAAAATATGCTAATGAGGAAAAATTACTAGTGGATTTTGCAAAGAAAATTGATACTCCTGTATTAAATACAATAATGGGCCTTGGCGATATAGATAGAAGAGATGATTTATCCTTAGGTTTGTTAGGGATGCATGGAAGTAAAGAGGGAAATTTGGCCATATCTAACTCAGATTTAATAATAGCCATAGGAGCTAGATTTAGTGATAGAGTAATAGGTAAAAGTTCTGAATTTGCAAAGAATGCAAAGGTAATTCACATGGATATAGATCCTTCTGAAATAAATAAAAATATAAAATCAGAAGTTGATTTAGTAGGAGACTTATCTTCATTACTTAAAGAATTATATAATAAAGTTGATAAAAAGAATAATCCTAGTTGGAAAAAAGAAATAAAAACTTACGAAGACAAAGAAAATATAATGAATGAAGAGGAATTTCATCCACAAAACATATTATCTTTAGTAAATAAAAAAATGGGGGATGATACAGTGGTAGTTACAGATGTGGGTCAACATCAAATGTGGACTGCGAAGTATTGGAACTTTCGTCTTGGAAAAAGCTTTATAACATCAGCAGGCCTTGGGACTATGGGATTTGGATTAGGTGCAGCTATAGGGGCGAAACTTGGTGCACTAAATAAAAATGTGGTTTTAGTTACAGGAGACGGAAGTTTTAGAATGAATTGTAATGAAATGGCCACAGTTTCTACTTATAAAATACCTATATTAATATTACTTTTTAATAACTCTACTTTAGGCATGGTTAGACAATGGCAAAAACTTTTTTCTAAGAAACGATATTCCCAAACTGATGTGGACCAAAATGTAGACTATGTAATGTTGGCAAAGGCCTATGGAATAGATGGTTATAAAGCAACAACTTTGGAAGAGCTAAAGAATGTTTTAAGTGAGATTAATACAGATAAACCAGTATTTTTAGAATGTGAAATAAATACAGATTACGATGTTTATCCAATAGTACCTCCCAATGAAACCTTATTAAATTTAATATGCAATTAAAATAAGAAGGTGAGTTTATAGTAAGCTCATCTTCTTATTTTTGACAAATTAGTTACAATATTGAAAAAATTATGGAATTTATATTTGTAAATATGGTATGTTAAAATTAAATATTTTCAATGAGGGGGAAATTTAATGAATAAAAAATTATTATCTTTACTACTATCGTTTATGATGATAGTAGGTATAACAGCATCGTCTTTCGCAGATGGAGTATCAAATGTAATACCGAGGAGTGCAAGTATAGAAGATATTTTGGGTGATATCTTACTTGACGAGAATGCTGAGGTAGAAAGTAAAAGAAGTACTATAAAACTAGATGCTGAAAAAAAATATAAAGTTAATGCAGACTTATCTTTAATAATGTACAAATTTAAACTAGCTAGTGACAAGAGTATAAATCTTAGCTATAAATCAACTTCAAAATTATTTGAAGTAACAATGGTTGGTAGTGATGAAGAATCAATTATTTGGTCAGATACAATGGTAAATGAATCTAAAGAAGTATCAAATAATGTAAACTTAAAATTAAAAAAAGGTGAATATGCAATATTAGTAACTGCGACTAAGGGTAATTATACAATAAGCCCTAAGACAACAAAAACTTTAAAAAATATGTCACCTTTTACTGTAAAAAAAGTACTTCCAGGTACTACTTCTTTATCAGGAACAGGTGTAGCAGGTGCAAAAGTAAGTGTTATGACAGATAGTTACAAAACATATACAACAACTGTAAAATCAGATAATACATATAAATTAACTATTCCTAAGCAAGAAGAATATTCTACATTAATAGTTAAGATAGAAAAATCAGGTTATGGATCTAAGTTAGCTTTAGTTGAAGCAGAATATGCTAAGTTTTCTACATTTACAGTTAATCAACTAAAATCAACTTCAACAAAAATATCTGGTAAAGGAAAAAGCGGTGCAACGGTAAGAGCTTATGTAGATGGAAAGAAAATAGGAGAAACAATAGTAAAATCAGATGGTACATACTCAATGAAGATAAAAAAACAATCTTCTGGTAGAAAGATTTTAGTTAAAATGTATAAAACTGGTTATACTACAAAATCTAAAACTATAACAGTTAAAAAGGTTTTCAGTAAAGGGCTTACTGTTAACTCAGTAAAATCAACACAAAAAACTATAACTGGTAAAGGTTCAAAGGGTGCAACAGTAAAAGCTTATGTTAATAATAAACAAATAGGAAAAGCTACTGTTAAATCAAATGGAACTTATTCAATGAAGATAAAAAAACAATCAAAGGGAAAATCAATAACAGTTAAAATGTCTAAAAGTGGATATGCAATATCTTCAAAAAGTATAAAAATTAAATAATATAATGCTTTTTTTGTCTTTTAAATTATTGTAATATATAAATAGACTAGATTATAAAAATAAAGTGGGAGACAAAAAAGTGGAAGAGATATTAATTAATATGGGGAGCGCTGAAACTGTTCAAAATATTATAAATAATGTGGATAGTGGAGTCTATAATATAGTAGATGAAGAAGAAAGAGAAGTATCTATATTAGTAGAGAAGAATAACAAACTGGAAACTCGAACAATGAAAGGTGAAGGTTGGATTTTATCCATGGAATATGATAAAAATGGACCAATAATTACAGAGTCCTTAATAAAAATCAAATAAAAACTTTATAGTGCAATAAGTATTTTAAAAGTGTGTTGTTTTAACAACATGCTTTTTTTGTATAAAAGTTCATGTTTCAAATCATACGTTTTTGTATACAAAAATGCTATAATTACTTAAGAGAGATGAGGTGGTTACTATGATGGATTTTAATGAAGATAGAGTTACTGAAATATGTTCAAATTCTATAATATTTAAAAATTTAGAAAAAGATGCTATTAAAAAGTTCTTATCTTCTTTAATATATAAAGTTGTATTTATTAAAAAAGGAGAAATGATTATTAAAGAAGATGATCATATTGACTATTTGGGAGTAATACTGGAAGGTGAAGTTAATGTATGTAAATATTGTCCTGATGGTAGTGAAAGTTTATTAGCTAAATTGCAAACTCATGAAGTCTTTGCTCTGGATATATTATGTACGCCGTCTCAAAATAGCTTTTACAATGTTTATACAACAAAACCATCTTTTATCTTGAAAATTGATAAAAAAATATTGGACAAGGCAATGATTTTGTCAGAAAAAGATACTTGTAATATTTACAAAAATATTATTACTTGTTTAGCAAATACTTGTGCAAAAAAATGCCATAAAATAGAACTAGTATCTCAACGAAGTATAAGAGATAAGATTATGACTTATTTATTAATTCAAAACAAGAATAAGAACTCTAATAAGTTTAAAATTTCTTTTGATAGAGACCAATTAGCTAACTACTTATGTGTAAATAGAAGTGTTTTATCCCATGAACTATCTCTGATGCAACAAGAGGGAATAATAAAATTTAGAAAGAATGAATTTGAAATTCTTAAATAGTGTTGTTTAAACAACATACATAAAGTTGCAGGTAGGATATACTATAGCTATAAATACTTAATTAGTATTTATCTTGGTATAAAGGATTAAAATATTACTTGGACTTGGACTACAATATGTTTACTCGAAAAACATATTAAAAAGCCGTATTATTAAAATCAAAATAACCTTAGATAGCATACTTGGCAGCTATCTAAGTCTATTTTGATTTTTTTTCTTTAAATTACTATATACAAGATATTCCCATGACTCCTGGGCCAGAATGAGAACAAATGATACATCCTATATTAACGAAATAAATATTTTTAATCTCAGCTTCCTTTTCTAAAGATTCTTTCATGATTGCTAAATCGTCTTCATTGTCTCCGCAACCTAAAATAATTGTATTATCTTTTAAATCTTTGCCAAATCTATTTACTATGGTTTTTGCTAAAGTTGAGTAAATTTGTTTTTTACCTCTAACTTGAGATTTTTGAGATACTAAGCCATCTTTAACTTCTAAAATAGGTTTAATTGACAATAAATTTCCAAGTGCAGCCTTAGTAGAAGAAATTCTGCCACCCATTTTTAAATATTCTAAAGTATCTACAGAGAAGGCTACTTCAACATTATTTTTATATTTTTCTAAAGTTGAAAGAATGTCATTAACCGAATAACCATTCTCAACCATTTCACATGCTTTTATTACAAATAAAGCGCTACCTATAGATAAATTTTCTGTATCAAAAATAAAAACATTGTCATGTCCATCGTTTTTTGCTAACATGGCACTTTGATAAGTTCCAGAAGCTATTGAAGATCCAGAGATATAAATTATTTGTGTGTTTTCATCATATTTTTCAAATACAGATTTAAATTGTACATAAGTAGCCTGAGAAGTTTTTGGCATACTATCACTTTCTCTTAGCATTTTATAAAAATCTTTTGTAGTCAAATTCTCTCCAGCTAAATATTCCTTGTTATTAAATATCACTGTTAAAGGCACTATATCAACATTATATTTTTTAAGTATTTCTTGTGGTAAATCAGAAATACTATCACATACTATTTTTATCATTTCTTAATCCTCCAATTATTACGTATTATAAAATATACTATCATCATGGAAAAGTGTTGTAAAGCCAAATTTTTGACATTCAAAATAAATTATGGTAACTTAGTTTAAATGATTTAAATTAGTAATGAGATTTCTGTATAAGAAGGAATTATGAAGTTAAAAATCGTACTATAATTAGTGTGTATAAAATGTATATTTTTAAACAGAAATGACTTGAAAAGAAGTAGGAGGAATAATATGAGAACAAAATTAATTGATAGAAAGTTACCTAACTATTCTATAGCAGAGGAGAGATTTAATTACATATCTCATATAGTAGGTGGTGCTATTGGTGTAATAGCCTTAGTATTATGTGTAGTAATTTCAGCATGGCATCACGATATAATGGCAATAGTTACATCAGTAGTATATGGAATAACAATGATATTACTATATTCCATGTCATCCATATACCATGGTTTAAAAGATGGTATGGCAAAGAGAGTATTTCAAGTTTTAGATCACTGTGCTATTTATATTTTGATAGCGGGTACATATACACCAATTGCACTATGTGCGGTAAGAGGAGTAGATCCAATAGTAGGATGGAGTATCTTTATTGTAGAATGGTCGCTTGCCATAATAGCAATTATATTTAATGCAATTGATTTAAAAAAATATGCTATATTTTCTATGATATGTAACTTAATAATGGGGTGGGGCATAATTGTAGTAGTTCCTGTAGCTATTAAGGCTCTTACTTGGAATGGATTCATGTATATTTTAGCAGGAGGAATATTCTACACAGTTGGAGCTGTTTTATATGGAATAGGAAGGAATAAAAGTTATATGCATTGTATTTTCCATGTATTTGTGTTACTTGGAAGTATAGCTCACTTATTTGGAATAATGTTTTATGTATTATAAATTAGGGGGGAGATATTATTGAGTAAAATTGTACTAATATCCTGTACTAATGGAAAGAAGGCTGGATTTAATTTAGTTAAGGATATAGATAAAGAGAGCCAATTATTTAAGCTATCTATAGACTATGGAAAAAAGATTGCAGATGAAATTTATATATTAACTTCAAGATATGGTCTTGTAAAAGAAAGAGATTATACCATGTCATACAATGAGTCGGCCAGTTTTACAAGTGAAATGGAAAATAGACTATGGTCATTGAAAATCTTGAATAAATTAAACAATTTTACCAACATACATGAAGATGAATATATTATCTTAGCAGATAAAAACTATTATAAAAACTATGTGGAATTCTTAAACAATGTAGACATGCCTTTAGACCACTTATCAGTAGAAGAAAAGATAAATTTTTTAAGAGAAGAGCTAAATGAAGAGAACGGTGGTAAGACTTCCTATGGAGAAAAATTACATATACTTTTTAATTCTATGAAAAGATATAATCATAATAATTTTGATGAAATACCATTTACTAATGGTATTTATGTGGTTTTAGATAAAAAAGAAAAATACAAAGGTATGGATAGGATTGTAAGAATAGGTACTCATGACAACGATAATAAATTAATTGTTAGAATTAAGAATCACTATAAAAATGGATTTAAAGATAGTAGTTTTTTTAGAAAAAATATAGGAAAGTCTATTTTATCTTATAATGAACACGATTATTTATATATTTGGAATATAAACTTTAATGATAAAGTTAATGAAAGTAAATATGAACAACTTAGAGATATGAAAGTAGAGTCAGTTTTAGAAGAAAAAATAAGTAATTATATGAAAGAAAGATTTGAATTTGTATGTTTTGAAGTGAAGGAGTCAGAAGATAGATATAGATTAGAAGAGGGCTTAATTTCTACAATATATCATGATGAGGAATTTGATAGTTCTGAAAAGTGGCTAGGAAAATACAGTCCTATGGATGAAATAAGAGACAGCAAAATGTGGGTATCTAAAATATATGATAAAGCTAAATTAAATGAAAGTGAACTTAGAAAAATTATAACTTTATGCGTTAAATCAAATGAGGAAAAAGAAGAATTTAGCCAAGAATAAAATAATAATCATGAAAAGCTGATTAAAATAAGAAGATATGTCTTATTTTAATCAGCTTTTCTTTTATTTTAAATTTATTTAAAAATAGTAATCTATAAATTAATAATTATTTCTTTTAAAGCTTCAAACTCTTCATTACTTAATGTAATTCCTTTTCCCATTTTTTCGTGCTCTGGACCCCAGTCTCTTAAGTCATATTTTGGTTTAGCACCATTCCAACTAATAAGATTTAACTCTTTTGTCCATCCTTTAGCATTTTCAGATAATACTCCTAAATGTTCAACTATATCATATTTAAAATCTGCCATTTATAAAAACTCCTTTTTTATAACATTTTATCATATATTTCTATTATTATAAAATATTAGATATTATAAACAATTTTATAATAATAGAAATATTTTTAAGAGTGAATTTTTATATTATTTTCATTGTTAGTAACCTACACATTTATTTTTCATAATATATATTACACTTGAATAATAAATGTTAGATATGGCTAAAATCAGCGGAGGTATGACATGAGAATATTAAAATGCATAGTGAAGATTTTTTTTAGAAGAGTAATATATAAATATAAAAATGTATCTTATATGGAAATTTCCATAGGTCTGGAGGAAGATAATAATATATAGAAAAAGTTAGATTTGTCTAACTTTTTACATTTAGTTTATGATAATTTTAACAAAAATGTTTATAATTAAATTGTAGGGTCAATAATAAAAAGGGATTTTATACTTTTTTATAGAAAATGTATGAAAAGTAAATAATTTATTGTTGAAAGGGGGTTGTATATATGGATAGTATAGATAACAGAATTAAAATTGTAAAAGACGAAGTTATAGATATTAAAGTAGATGCTATTGTAAATCCAACTGATGAGTGTTTTAGCGGTAGCGATAGACTTGATAAGTTAATTCAAAAGAACGCTGGAGCAAAACTTAGTAAGAAGTTATCCAAAAGTGGAACTTGCCAAGTAGGTCATAGTATTATTACAAAAGGATATGATTTAAATGTAAAAAGTATAGTTCACACCTGCACACCTAAATGGGAAGGTGGAGATGAAGATGAATGTCATTTATTATATTCCTGCTATAAAAACTCCATAGACATGGCAGTGGAATGTGATAATAAAACAATAGCAATTCCTTCAATCAGTTCAGGAAATAACAAATTTCCTTTAGACAAGTCAGCTAATATAGCCTATTATACAGCATGGAAAATGGTAAAAAAATATGATTCTAAATACCTAGAAACTATATATTTTTCATGCACAAATAAAAATACGTACGAATATTATAAGAAGCTTTCCCAGGATTATAAAGATATAGAGTTCTCATTAGAAATGATTGAGCAATATAAAAAAATGGATAAATACAATCAATATAATTTTACTATTGAAGATTTTATTACAAATTTAGGGGTAGAGAATTCTTATAATATTTTTTTACTTAAAGAAGCATTTTTGGCAGGAAATATTGAATTGGAATTTATTGAAGAAACTGTGAAAACTCTTAAACAAGTCTTCCTACAAATGAAGAATATGAGTAAAAACTTTGCTGAAAAAGTTTATATAGAAGAACTAGAATCAACAGAAAGCATATTAAAAGAAATATTTAACACTATCGATTATGATACTATAGAACATGCAAAAGAAAGAACAAAGGAGTATTTTGTCCATGTAAATGATTATGTATTTGAAAAAATAAATAATTCTTATAGATATTAATTATATTATTTAGTATTATTAATGATATTATAATATTTATTTTAAATGCATAAATGAAAGGAATTTTAATATGTCGAAAAAGAAGTACTATGCAGTTAAAGTTGGTAAAACTCCAGGAATATATTTTACTTGGGCTGACTGCTCTGCACAGGTAACAGGATATAAAGGCGCAAAATATAAAAGTTTTCCAACTATTGAAGAAGCTATGGCTTTTATTGGTGATGCTAGTACAACAGTTATAAAAAAAGAAGAAACAGTTAAGGAAAAATCACCAATTAAGAAAAAGACTAATACAAATACAAAAGAACTAAAAGAAGGTTATGACGTTAAGCCTATTAGAAGTACTGCAAAAATTAAAACTTACAAATCATATATAAGTCCAGAAGAAATTAGTAATGATTATGAGTTTATTGCTTTTGTTGATGGAAGCTATGATAGAGGAAATCAAGTTTTTGGATCTGGAGTAATTGTACTTGACCCTAATAATAGTTCTCATGATACTTACTACAATGCAGGATATGACAAATGGGATCAATGGAATATTGTAGGAGAATTAGAATCTGTAAAAGTTGCTATAAATAAGGCAAAAGAATTAGGAAAACAAAATGTAGCTATTTATCACGACTTAAAAAATATAGCTTTATGGGCTAGTGGTGAGTGGCAGGCGAAGAATGAGTACACTCAGGAATATGTAAGGTATATGGAAAAAATAAGTAAAGAATTGAATATTTGCTTTGTAAAAGTAAAGGCACATAGCAATGAAAGTGTGTATAATGATTTGGCAGATGAAGCTGCAAAAGGCGCTATTATAAAATATTTAAATGAAAATAAGTAAAAATTTATTTTTGTAATTTTGAGAAATAATAAAAGGACATATAGTATGTCCTTTTATTATTTAAATTAATATAAAATTTCTTTTAAAGAATTAATAAGATATCTATTATCTTCTGGTTTTAAAACGCATACTCTAAAGAAATATTCATCCAGTCCGTCAAAGGACTGGCAGTCTCTTATTATAATTTTTTTAGGTATTAGCTTTTCTCTAAGTTCACTAGCTGTTATAGTTTTATCTTTTAATTTACATAATATAAAATTACCTTTACTTTCATAAACTGTAAGATTATTAAATTCACATAAAGAATTATATATATAATTTCTTTCGTTTAAAATTATATCTACGCAATTGGAAATATAATTATTGTCAGTGAACATTATTTCACCCATAGATGAAGCAATAATATTTATATTCCATAAATCAAGATTCTTGTTGATTTCATTTTTTATACTTTCATTGCCAATTAACCCATATCCTAATCTAATACCAGGTGTGGAGAAAAATTTAGAAGTACCTCTAATTACAAATAAGTTGTTATATTGATCAACTAAAGGTGTGGAAGAATAAATACTAGTATTTGTAAATTCAATATATGTTTCATCAACCATAACAAAAGCATTGGTATTTTTTAATATAATTTCTATTTCAAATTTAGAAAAAGAGAAACCTGTTGGATTATTAGGATTGCAAATGACGATTAAATCATATTCATGCTTATTTATAAAATCAACAAATTCCACAGGATCTATTTCAAAATCATTGTATTCCCTAGAGAAATACTTAACTATTTCACAATCAATTTTCTTAAGTTCTTTTTCATATTCTGAATATATTGGGGAAAGAAGAACTGCCTTTTTAGGAGTAATAGTACTTATAAAGGAAGATATAAGTTCTGTAGCACCACTTCCTAAAACCATGTTATCTTTATTACAATTGCAATAAGATGAAATTGATTTTTTTAATTCAACATATTCTGGATCAGGATAAACTGATACCATATTTATATTATTAATTACATATTCCTTTGCTAAAGTTGATGTGCCAAATGGATTAATATTAGAGCTGAAGTCTAAAAATTCATCTTTTGAAAAACCATATTGTTTTGACAAATCATATAAATTAGCACCATGATTTACATTCATAATTAGCCCTCCAATTTTTTTGATTCTTAATATAGTATAGTATAAATTAAATATATGTAGATATGTACAAAAATAAAAAGAATATTGTACTAATACAATAGCTATAATATTTAACAAAAAAATGCAATATAAAACACGAATGAAAATATTTGAAAAAGGGAAAATATATGTTATAATAAACATGATTCATCATTACTGGGAGGAAATTATGTATAAATTAAATGGAGTTCTGTACTCAGCAGAAGAAATAAAAGATAAAGTTAAAGAACTAGCAAGTCAAATAGAAAAAGATTATGCTGGAGAAGAGTTACTAGTAGTTGGAATATTAAAAGGTGCTAGTGTTTTTTGTGCTGACTTAATAAGAGAGATAAATTTAGATGTAAGAATGGACTTTATGGTTGTTTCAAGTTATGGAACATCAACTGATTCATCAGGTACAGTTAAAATAATAAAAGATTTAGATGTAGATATAGAAAATAAAAATGTATTAATAGTAGAGGATATAATTGATTCAGGTTTAACTTTAAGCTCATTAGTTGCAGCTTTAAAAACTAGAAAGCCAAAATCATTAAGACTTTGTACATTATTAGACAAGCCAGAAAGAAGAACATCAGATATTAAAGTTGATTATGTAGGATATGTGATTGAAGACAAATTTATAGTTGGATATGGGATAGATTACGCTGAAAAATATAGAAATCTTCCTTATATAGGTATTGTTGAAGATATATAAGAACATAATAAAAAGGAGTATAAGAGTAAATCTTATACTCTTTTTAGCATATTTCAAAATGTAAATTATAAGAAAAATAACAAAATATTATATTTATTGTCAAAAGATATATATTTATTTTGAAAAATTATGTAAAATAGAAAAGAAGAAGTATTTTATTGAAAGGTGGTAAATTATGGGATCTCAACTGGACATATTAATGTATTTGCAAAGTATAAGAAATGAGTTACTTACAGGTATATTTACATTCTTTACTATATGCACAGAAGTACCAGTAATAACCGTATTAACAGGGGTAATATATTGGTGTATAAATAAAAAAGCAGGGCAAAGAACTTTATTTGCGCTTTGTGGAAGTTTAAATATAAATGCATGGATTAAAAATTTTGTTAAAATGCCAAGACCTATAGGTACAGAAGGTTTAGAATCTTTAAGAGTAGAAACTGCAACAGGTTATTCTTTTCCTAGTGGACATACGCAAACGGCTACTACTTTTTGGACTTCTATGATGTATTTATTTAGAAAATCATGGATATACATTATAGGAATATTAATGATTATAGGAGCAGGAATATCAAGATTATATTTAGGTGTCCATTGGCCAATGGACGTAATTGTTGCATGGGGATTTGGCATAGTTTTAAGTATAATATTTATAAAATTATTTGACTACATAGATGATAGCAAAAATTACTATATATTAGTAATTTTGATGTTAATATTTGGAGTTTGTACATATTTTGTTGGTGGAGAAGATTTATACAAAATGTTTGGTCTTTATACAGGTTTTGCACTAGGTTATATGGTAGAAGATACTTTTATTAACTTTAGTACGGAAAATGAGACTAGAAGAAAAAATATATTTGCTAAAAAAACTTCAAAAAATGAAGGTTTAGGTAAAAAAATACTTAGATTTGTAGTAGGGATAATATCATTATTAGCAGTTTATTTGTTGCTTAATTATGTGCAAGATACTTTAATAGTTAATAAAGCAGAAGAGATAATTAATATTATTAAATATTTAAAATATACAATTGTAGTATTTTGGGGTGTAGCAGGTGCTCCAGCACTATTTAAATTATTTAAGCTAGCATAAATTTCCATATTTTTAAGGAAAGGATGATTATTTGAAAACAGTAGTAGTAATAGGCGGAGGTCCGGCTGGAATGATGGCAGCATCAACTGCAGCTGATAATGGAGCCAATGTTATACTTTTAGAAAAACAACATAGATTAGGAAGAAAGCTTTTAATTACAGGAAAGGGAAGATGTAATATTACTAATGATTGTGATGTAGAAGAGTTAATAGAAAATGTACCTACAAATGGTAAATTTTTATACAGTGCTTTTTACACATTTACAAATTATGATGCAATAACTATGTTTAATTCTCTTGGTCTTGCAACTAAAACGGAAAGAGGAAAAAGAGTATTTCCTCAAAGTGACAAAGCCTTAGATGTGGTAAAAGCTTTAGAAAGACAAGTTAAAGACAAAAAAGTAAAAATTATATTAGATGCGAAGGTTAACAAAATCATAGCAAAAGATAATAAAATAGAAAAAGTTATTTATAACAATAATGAAGTAATAAAATGTGACAGTGTAATACTGGCTACAGGAGGCATGAGTTATCCTCTTACTGGATCTACAGGAGATGGATATAAGTTCGCTAAGTCTTTAGGACATACAATAATAAGTCCGAAACCTTCTTTAATTGGTATTGAGGTGCAAGAAAATTTTGTTAAAGATTTAGAAAAATTAGCTCTTAGAAATGTGGCTATAACTGTGATTAGTAGCAAAAATAAAAAAATATATAATGACTTCGGAGAATTAGAATTTACAGAATATGGTTTAGATGGACCGATAATAAAATCTGCTAGTTGCAGAATGAAAGATACTAGTAAAGAAAATTACAAAATCATTCTTGACTTAAAACCAGCATTAGATGAAGAAAAGTTAGATAAAAGAATTATTAAAGATTTTACAAAGTACACAAACAAAAACTTTGAAAATTCGTTGGATGATTTGCTTCCAAAAAAACTTATACCAATAATAATTGAATTAAGTGAAATACCAAGACACTTAAAAGTAAATCAAATATCTAAAAAACAAAGGTTAAATTTAGTTTATTTATTAAAAAATCTTACTTTTACTGTAAAGAGATATAGACCAATAGAAGAAGCTATAGTTACTTCTGGAGGAATTAAAGTAAGTGAAATTAATGCCAGTACCATGGAATCTAAAATTGTAAACAATCTGTTCTTTGCAGGAGAAATTATAGATGTGGATGCATATACTGGAGGATTTAATCTACAGATAGCTTATTCAACAGCTTACTTAGCTGGTACCAATTGTTAAAAATTTTGTCAAAAATTGCATACATGTTAAATCTCAATTGTAACATAATAGTATTAGAAACAAATATTAAAAAAGAAAAGAGGTAATAACATGGCAACTAACAATAATAACACAAAGGCTGTTCCAGAAGCAAAAGCTGCTTTAAATCAAATGAAATTAGAGATAGCAAATGAACTTGGTATGTCTAACTATCAACAAGTAGATAAAGGAAATCTTACAGCTAGAGAAAATGGCTATGTAGGTGGATACATGACTAAAAAACTTGTTGAAATGGCTGAACAACAAATGGCTGGAAAAGGTCAACAATAACTAGAAAATAGAAAATAATATATAGTTAAAAGTAGAGGTAAGTATAAAGAAATGAATTTCTTTTTACTTACCTCTTTATTTTTATATTAATATTATATATTATAAAAATTTTTCGAAATAGAAAATAAAGGTTATATTGACTAATAAAAGAAAATATATTAAAATAAATAATACTTTGGTAAGGGAGTAGTTGGCACTGATATTTTAGTGTAATAAAGTCAACATACTGATAGTTATACTATCTGGCTTTGTTTTGAATGATGAGACTTATCTATAGCGAAGGCTATAGGTGGGTCTTTTTTTATTTGATTAAAGTAGATATGCATGGTTGGATGCACAAAATTTAGAGTTCACACTGTGGCTTAATGAATTTAATTTTGGGAAGAATATATCAAAGTAGAATGAAATTTTAATAAATGAAAGGAAGGACAAATATGGGTCTAATTGAGTTATTAATATTAGCAGTAGGTCTTTCAATGGATGCTTTTGCAGTTTCAATTTGCAAAGGACTATCTCTTAGAAAGGTTACGTTTAAAGAGTGTGGAAAAGTTGGTCTATACTTTGGAGTATTTCAAGGAGCAATGCCTCTTATTGGATTTATATTAGGAGTACAATTTAAGGACTATATAACTAGCATAGACCATTGGATAGCATTTATTTTATTATCATTTATAGGAATAAATATGATAAGAGAGTCTATGGAAAAGGATGAAGGTGGTGGAATTGTAGATTTAACAGAAGCAGCTGTAGGAGAAGAAGAAGTAAATCAACTTGGATTCAAAAATATGATTATGCTTGCTATTGCCACTAGTATAGATGCTCTTGCAGTGGGTGTAACATTTGCATTTTTACAAGTAGATATCATACCAGCTGTTTCATTTATAGCAATAGTTACGTTTATTTTATCTGCTATAGGTGTTAAAATAGGAAATGTATTTGGAATAAAGTACAAATCAAAAGCAGAATTTACAGGAGGGGTTATTTTAATATTAATGGGTATTAAAATATTATTAGAACATTTAGGTTTTTTACCCTTTGTATAGAAAAAATAAATAAAAATATATGTCTTGGTTAAAATAACTCTAGATGTAAAATATTAAATACATAAGGAGTGTTATTATGGCAGTAGCAGATTTTAACAAAATTAAACAAGACTTTATTAATGCAGATGTAGATGGAAAAATAAGAATATATACGACTACAGAAGGATTAAGTGTAGAACAATTTAGAGAATTATTAAGATATTATCCTATACAATATTTATCTAAGTTAGAAAAAGCTATGGGATAAGCAAAATTTTAAATTTTAAAAGCACTACTAAAAATTAACTTAGTAGTGCTTTTTTTTAACTTAGATTAGTTTTTCGTATGTAATTGTAAATTCTTTCATTTCCTAACTCTATGTCTCCTGTTTCAATATATTTAATTATGCTCTCCATATCATTACCATTTAGATATTGTATGGGAATAATTAAATCATAGCCTTCATCCAATAAAAGATTTTTAAGTTTTACTTTTTGAGAAATGCTGGGTGGCAATACTTTCTTTTTTTCTTTTTTTCTTTTGCGACAAGTTGCTAAGTTTTCATTTTGCATATCAATAAGAGTATTTATGTATTCTATGTAAGAAGATTTAAAATCTTCTTCATTTAATAAATCTTCGCTTAATATATGATTAATATAATCATCGCATAAAATATTTTGTGCAAACTTATCGGCGGTTAATTTGCCAGTAACTATCCCCTTTTGGTATTTTCTTAAAATGCTTTTGGTGTGGCTATAAATCTTATTACGTGTTTCTAAGTCTAATTCTCTTATCTCCATAAGGGACCACTCCTATTTTTATAATAAGTTCTTATATTTTATTGTTGCCAAATTTAAAGTTTGCATACTTTTTGTCAGAAAATTAAAACATATAAAGATTCAGACTAAAATATTTCATTAAAATATAAACTCAATTAATTAAGAAAACATAATTATATTTTTAATTTTGCACATAATAAAGTAGATAACTTTAGGAGGTGGAATTTATGGAAAATGGAAACTTAAAATGTAATGCTACTAACTGTGCACATAATGAAAGTTGTGAATGTAGAGCAGGAGCAATAAATGTTGCAGGACGTGAAGCAGTTACAACTAGTGAAACAGGTTGTAGTTCTTTTGTTGATGAAGCAAATGGAGGATTTACTAACTCTGTAGATTGTGGATGTACAAAGCCACAAGATATTAAATGTGAGGCTTGTAATTGCAAATATAACGAAAATGAATGTTGCGCAGCTGATGATGTTAGAATAAATGCAAATGATGCATCTTGTGAAACTTTTGCACAAAAATAACCTAATCTTTATAAAATTTAATACTTACAATAAAAAGCCCTTTTAGGGCTTTTTTTGCAAGGACATTATATTATCCTAAAACTTGTATAAAAATTACTATTCAAGCCTTTTTAAAGTATATAAATTCAAAATTTTACCAATAATAAAAATAAAATAGATATTAAGAGGAAGTGTAGTTATGATAAATAATATAATTAAATTATTTTACTCAGAAATAGTAAAAACCAAAATGAGCAATATGCCAAATAAAGATTATGAACTTAGAAAAGGGTGTAAAGAATTTAGAAATATTACATTAAAAATAGATAGTTATTTATTTAAAGGATTAAAAATAATTTTAGCATTGTTTATACTTTATTTATCTTTTAATGTTAGAATGCTTCTTGGAGTAGGGGTACTATTAGTTGAGGTAACTTATTTAGTTTATAAAGTTAGTTATGAGAAGCAAGTAAAGGAAGCAATTGAAAATGTAAAAAATAATATAGAAATATCAACGAATAACTTTATAAATGAAAATGGTAAGAGGGGAATTAACTTATTAATAACTCTTCTTATTATAAGTTTACTTACAGGGTTTAATTATTTTATAGGTATAAGTTTTATAATAGTATTTATATATACGATTAGGAGTATATATGAAGGGTTTAAACAATAAAAAATATAATGATAATTATATAAATAAATATTGTATTTATATAACTTTAAACCGACAAGCTATAAAAAATAATTATTTATATTTCGGGTATACATAGAAATGTACTGAGGTCTTAAAATTGGACTTTATACTGGATTGATATTTCATTCCAGTATTTTTATTTTATGTTATTTTTAGATCATATGCCTCTTCTACTTTTAATATTTATGTATGTGAAAAATACAAGTGCTAGCTCTTTTTATTGAATAGAGAAAGTATCTTCATAGCAACTATAGACATAATTAAAATTTAAAAATAAATTTTACATTAATTTCAAGTGACAGAGGAATTAACACAGATATACTTGATTTAAATAGTAATATATATTTATTCCCTAAACATGTAAAAAGGTAATTTATCTATATAAATAAATAATATTATGTTACAATAAGTTTTATAAAAAAGTAAATCTTATATGAGGGAAGGGTGTATACTTATGACCAATATTAGTATGAAAATTAAAAATTTAGTAGAGATATCTTCGTTAGTTACAGAATCTACTAATTTTTTTGATATAAAGGATAAAATAATTGAAAAAATGCTTGAAGTAGTTTTTCCTAGAAAAGCTTGTGTCAACTTATTTTATAATAGCGATTATAAGCATGCTTACTTAGTATGTTCAAATAGCTTAGATTACATAAGAGAAACTTTTAAATCTGACGAAGCTAAAGGTGTAAAATTTGATTTTTATGAAGATTATCCAGAATACATTCATGATGCAGTAGAATTTAAAAAAATAATTTATATAAAAAATGTCTTTGAAGATGAAAGAGCTATAAAAGAGAGAGATTTAGCGAAGTATGAAAAATATACAGGAAGGGTTGTATTTCCTTTAATATATAATAAAAAAGTAGTAGGATTTATGACTTGTTTCTTAGACGAAGATGATATTTTAAAAGATGAGGATATAGACTTTGTGTCTTCTATTGCTTCTTTAATAGCTTTATCTATAGAAATAACAGAAAAAAATAGTCAAAAGAATTTTGTGATTGATAAACTTAGAAGTTCTTTAGAATTAATAAGTGAAGCTACGAGAAAGCTTTATCAAAATAAAAATATAGATGAATTCTTAGTTCATTTAAGTGATATAGCTAAAAAAACCACAAAGAGCCAAGATTCGGTTATATTAATAGACAAAAATAATTGTAAAAATAAAATATTTAGGTCTTATTGTAAGTTAGATGAAAGAGACACTAATATGGAAGATACAGTTAATTTGCTTTTATCAAAAAATGTTCAAGGCCAGTATGTAAATGATAGAGAAAAATCAAAAGAAATAAACTTAAATGTAGATACATATATCTTCTATAAATTGTCTAATGAATCAGAGTCTATTGGTGTAATTTTATGTACAGATGGAAAAAAATACGAAGATGATGATTTAAATATATTGAGTATATTATCAAAGCAGGTTACAGTTGCTATGCAACTTTATGACTATAGTGAGAAAAATGTAAAGCATAAGTTGATTGCAAAAGAGTTGAATATACTCAACAAACAACAAAAACTTATAATGAATGATAGTAAGATGGAATGCAATAATGAAAAAGAATTGGAATTTTATCATAGACCAGCAACAGTTGTAGGTGGAGATTTCTATTATGCGCATAAAATTGATGATAAAAGAGTAGCTTATATTATTGCTGATGTTATGGGACATGGTATAGTGGCCAACTATATGGTTGCTATGATTAAAGGTGCTTTTAAAACATTATGCTATCAATATAAAACACCTGGAGAAATAGCAACTCACTTAAATAAAATATTATATGAAGAGTTTGATAAGATGGGTGTATTTGCTACGGCTTTAATAAATGTGTTTGACACTGAAAGAAATATATTGTCTGTTTCTAATGCAGGTCATTATAGTCCTATAATTATTGATGAAAATGGTGAAGTAGTGGAGAGTCTTAATTGTAAAAAAGGAATTCCTATAGGTGTATTACCAGAGGGAGAGTATCATAGTAATACCTTTAGTGTAGAAAATTATCCAATGATATTTATGTTTACGGATGGCATATTAGAAATTAAAAATAATGATAAAGAAGAGTTTGGTATAGATAGGTTGAAGGGTTTTGTAGAAAATAACTACAAAAATAATAAGAATAAAATTGTAGAAAACTTTAAAATAGAAGCAGAAAAATTTACTGGAAATGATAATTTTGATGATGATATTTTAATTTTAATGTTAAAAAATATTTAGGAGGGGTTATGAATAAACAAAATAAAGTTTTAATTGTTAATGGTAGTCCAAGAAGAAGTAAAAACTGTAGTAAAATAATTGAAAATATAACTAAAAAGTTAGAAGAGAACAAGATTAACTACGAAGTATTAAATATTTATAGAATGAATATAGACTACTGCACAGCTTGTGGATATTGTGAAAGAACTGGAAAATGTATTATAAAAGATGATATGACTCCACTATATGAAGCTTTTGACAAATCTATAGGAACTATTGTAGTAAGTCCTATGTTTTTCCAAAGTATTTCTACAAAGGTAAAAACATTAGTAGATAGAACTCAGGCATTTTACTCAAGTAAGTACATATTAAAGAAACCATCTATAGATATTAAAAAAGAACGTAGAGGAATGTTTATAGCGGTGGGAGGTCAACCTGAATATGAAAATCAATTTTTAGGTGGACAACTTGTAATGGATTTATTCTTTAAGTGTATAAATACTAAATTAATTTCAAATGTTTATATGAGTAATAGTGATGAAGTAGCATTTAGTGAAAATATGGTATTTCAAGAAGTGTTAAATGAGGCGGTGATAAATTATATAAAAGAAATAAATGATCTAATGTAAGAATAATAAATTCACAATTAAGTCAGTTATTTTGGAGGGGGAGTTATTGAATTTAGAACTATATGAAATATTAATGAGGGAAATACTAATAAATATTGATGAGGGGATACATTTTATAGACAATAAGGGTAAAACAATAATCTATAATGACTGTATGGAAAAAATAGAAAAAATGAGTAAAACTTATGTAATGAGTAAGTCGTTTATGGATATTGTTGATGAAATGAATATAAAAAACAGCACATTATTAGAGGTATTAAATAAAAAAAAGATCATAGAAAATAATATGCAAAGATATGTTGATAAAAATGGAAAAGAAATAACTACATTAAATACTACAATCCCAATTATAAATGGAAATGATTTCATAGGTGCTTTAGAAATATCAAAGGATATTACAACAATAGAAACTTTATCTGAACAAGTAACAAATTTAAAAAACAATTCAACAAATAGAGAAAATAAATTAGAAGGAAGATATAAGTTTGAAGACATTATAGGGAACAGTAAGCTTATGAAAGCCTCTATTAAAAAGTGTGAGAAAGCAAGTAAGTCTGATGCATCAGTTTTTATATATGGAGAAACTGGAACTGGTAAAGAACTAATTAGCCAATCTATACACTATGCTAGTAATAGAAAAGAACATCCTTTTATAGCGCAAAATTGTGCGGCATTACCAGAATCATTATTTGAAGGAATTCTCTTTGGAACGATAAAAGGAGGATTTACAGGAGCAGTCGATAGACCTGGTTTATTTGAACAAGCTAACAAAGGAACTTTATTATTAGACGAAATAAATTCAATGCCTATGGCTCTACAGGCAAAATTACTTAGAGTGTTACAGGAAGGTTATGTTAGAAGAGTAGGCGGTACAAAAGACATTCCTGTTGACGTTCGAGTTATAGCAACAACTAATGAAAGTCCAACTCAGATATTAAATGAAAACAAAATAAGAAGAGATTTATACTATAGACTAAATGTAATAAATATAGAAATACCACCATTGCGAGAAAGAAAAGAAGACATATCATTACTTTGTGATATGTTTATTAAAAAATATAATAGAAAATTGAATAAGGATGTAAAAGGTATTTCTTATGATAGTATTAATTATTTAAAAAAACATAGCTGGCAAGGAAATGTAAGAGAATTAGAAAATGTTATATATTCTACTATGAGTATGATGGACAATGAAAAAAATATAGTTCCTGAAATGATTCATTTAAACGATTATTATAATTTGAAAGAAAAAAAAACTAATGAGAATTATTCTTTAGATGACTTAGAATATAAAACTTTAGATCATATTATAGGAGATGTTGAAGAAGGGTATATAATAGAGTCCTTAGAAAAAACAGGATATAATATTAGTAAATCAGCAGCTATCTTGGGAATAAATAGGCAAAATTTACAGTACAAAATGAAAAAATACAATATAAAAAATTTTAATAAATAAAAAGAGCAAAAAAATTTGCATAAGAGCAAAACTTTTTGCTCTTTTTTTATTTCAAAAAATTAATTAGGAAAAAAATCTATAAGCAAAAAAATAAATATATGAGTAAAACAAAAGGTTTGATAAGAAATTAATGTTGAAAATTTAAAGTTGGCATAATTTGTGCTTTATAAAAATTGTAAGAAAATTAAAACAACTTATTTAGGAGGGTGTAATAATGAGAAAAGTAAGAATAGGAATTTGGGGATTTGGAGCAATGGGAACAGGAATGGCAAATATGATATTAAAAAAAGAAGGTATGGAAATAGTATCTGTTTGTAGCAGAAGTACTGCAGGTAAAAGCATATATGATGTTTTGGAAATAGAAAGAGGAAATAGAAATGAAGTTATTATAAATGGTAATTATGAAGAAGCTTTCACAGAAAAAAATTGTGATGTTGTTTTATTAGCAACTGATTCTTTTACAAAAAAAGCTTTTGATAAAATAATTTATTTATTAGAGAAAAAAATAAATGTTATTTCTACTGCTGAGCAAATGGCATATCCACAAGCTGATGATCCAGACTTAGCTAAAAAAATGGATGAAGTTGCTAAAGAGAATGGTGTAAGTGTATTAGGAACAGGTATAAATCCAGGATTTGTATTAGATTTATTAGTTTTAGCTCTATCAGGAACTTGCGAAGAAGTTGATAGCATAAGTGCTAAAAGAGTAAATGATTTATCTCCATTTGGGAAAGCTGTTATGGTTGAACAAGGGGTAGGTGTAACTAAAGATGAGTTCTTAAAAGGTGTAGAAAATGATACAATAGCAGGTCATGTTGGTTTTGTGGAATCAATAAATATGATCACAGATGGACTAGGATGGAAGTTAGATAAAATAGAGCAAACAAAAGAGCCAATAATGACTACAATAGACAGAAAATCTAAATATGGAGAGGCTTTAGCAGGAAATGTTGCTGGTTGTAGACAATGCGGATATGGATATGTAAATGGAGAAGTTTTAGTAGAAATGGAACATCCACAACAAATAATACCAGAAGCTGAAGGAACTAAAACAGGAGACTACATATCAATAAAAGGAATACCAAATATAGATTTACAAATAAATCCTGAAATACCTGGAGGAATAGGAACTTATGCAATGATAGTGAACTCTATACCTCTAATAATAAATGCAAGACCAGGACTAAAAACTATGTTAGATATACCAGTACCTAGAGCAATAATGGGTGACGTAAGAGAACAAATAGAAGTTGAATTAGAAGAAGATGTAAAAGTAGAAATATAAGAATTGAAATTATAAAAGTAGGTAGTAGTTAAAGGGGGAGAACAAAATGGATGCTAAATGTAATGATTGGGTTATCATACACAACCTAGTATTAACTCCTGATGAAAGAGCTCCACAAGTTCCAGATGATACTAAGAAAGTGCCATTGGAAATGTGGGTTAAAGGATTTGTACAAAAAGATGCTAATGTAGGGGATTTGGTTGAAGTAAAGACTATAACAGGAAGATTTGTGAAAGGTAATTTAGTACAAGTAAACCCATATTATACTCATGACTATGGTAAGTGCATACCAGAGTTACTTCAAATAGGAATTCAAGGAAAGGAAATATTATTTGGAGGTGAGGATAATGAGTAGTAGTGTCTTAGAAAAAGATATGAGTTATGAAGCTGTTATGGGAAGAAAAAATGAAATAATGAAAAATGCCATAGGATTAGATTACTCTTCTCTTGAAGAAGATGGCATAGGATTTGATTATGAAAAAATGATGAGTGAAACTGGATATACACTTCAAGAGATAGAATCTATTCAATCACAATATGCAGTAGGAAACACTCCCATAATAGAACTTAAAAATTTAACTAAGTTAGCAAGAAAATGTGCTCCAAAAGGAAAAGGAGCTAGAATCTTTATAAAAGATGAAGCCATGAATGCTTCTGGCAGTTTCAAAGCAAGAAGAGCAGCTACTGCTGTATATCATGCAAAAAAAATGGGATACAAAGGTGTAATCGCAGCAACTAGTGGAAACTACGGTGCAGCTGTAGCGTCTCAAGCAGCTATGCAAGGATTAAAATGTATAATAGTTCAAGAATGCTATGACTCTAAAGGAGTAGGTCAACCAGAAATTATTGAAAAAGCAAGAAAATGTGAGGCACTAGGGGCAGAAGTTGTTCAATTGACAGTTGGACCAGAATTATTTTATACATTTTTAGCTTTGCTTGAGGAAACAGGATACTTTAATGCTTCTCTATATTCACCATTTGGTATAGCTGGTGTTGAAACTTTAGGAGATGAATTATCTACTCAATTCAAGAAAAAATATGGAAAAAATCCTGATGTAGTTGTTTGTACTAATGCAGGCGGTGGTAATCTTACAGGAACAGCAAGAGGTTTAATAAAAGCTGATGCTTTGGATACTCAAGTTGTAGGAGCTAGTGTTGACTTAAAAGGATTACATATGGCTAGTGATAGTCAGTTCAATAGGAAATCCTTTACTACAGGGCATACAGGTTTTGGAATTCCATTTTGCACATGGCCTGATAGATCAGATGTTCCTAGATCAGCAGCTAGACCGCTTAGATATATGGATAGATACGTGTTAGTTAAACAAGGAGAGGTATTTTATATAACTGAGCTGTTAGCACAGTTGGAAGGTATTGAAAGAGGTCCTGCAGGAAATACATCTTTAACAGCAGCATTTTCTTTAGCACAAGAGTTAGATGAGGATAAAATTATAGTAGTTCAAGAAACTGAATACACTGGAGCGGGAAAACATATTAATCCTCAACTTACTTTCGCCAGAGAAAATGGAATAGAAATAAAATTTGGTAATCCAAAAGATGAAATAGCTGGTGAAAATTTAATATTACCACAAAGTCCAGAGTTATTAAAATGTGTAGATGTTGATATGAACAAGATAAGAAAATCTTATATAAAAAATTGTGTAATAAATAATAAAATAGATGATATTAATAATTTAAGTAATGAGGATATAGAATTTCTAATGAAAGAGACTAAGAGCTCTAAAGAGTTTGTAATAGAAGTTTTAGATAATTTGAAATAAGAGTTAAATAAATATAAAATAGGTTAAATCCATAGTTATAGTGGTAAATAAATGAGGGGGATATATATGGAAAAGAGACAAGATGATTTTGAAGTTAGAAGAAAACATCTTCAAGAACTAAGTGATCAACAGTTAAAAGATAGGTTCTGGCAATTAGCAAGCCAAATAGTTGATCCAATGGTAGAACTAGGTAGAAAAAATACAACGCCATCAATAGAAAGATCTATTTTGCTTAGAATGGGATTTTCTTCTCTTGAAGTAAAACCTATATTAGAGGGAGTTATGGAAAGAGGATTAATAGGAAAAGGTGCTGGTCATGTAGTTTATAAATTAGCAACAAACAAAGGTATAACGGTTAGAGAAGCCGGATTAATGTTAATCAACGGAGAAGGCTGGGATCAGGTAGTAGATTTATTTCACAACAATGAAAAATCAACGATGGAATCAACAGGAGAGGGGGAAAAAGTAGAATGCTAAAAGAAAATAAAAAATTAGATATAGATTATATTCTTAAAGATCTAGATAAATATAGACCAAAGAGAAGAGGATGGACATGGAGAGAGCATGTAGAAAATCTTGAGATGGGACCATTTGAATATAAGCAAGCTACAAAACCTCTAACAGATGGTGTTGCATTACCATCAGCTAAATATTTTAATAATATAGATCCTCAACCAGTGCCTGTTATTACTACTGAAATTGCATCAGGAAGATTTGAAGATGATATAAGGAGAATGAGAATGGCAGCTCACCATGGTGCAGATCACTTAATGGTTATAAGAACTGCTGGACAATCACACTTCGATGGTCTTATAGAAGGTACCCCTCAGGGAATTGGTGGTGTTCCAATAACAAGAAAGCAAGTTAGAGCACAAAGAAAGGCCCTAGATTTTATAGAAGAAGAAGTTGGAAGACCTATTAATTATCATTCATATGTAAGTGGTATTGCAGGGCCAGAAGTTGCTGTAATGTTTGCTGAAGAAGGGATAAATGGAGCACACCAAGATCCACAATATAACGTTTTATATAGAAATATAAATATGATAAGATCTTTTGTTGATGCTTGTGAAGCTAAACAGATAATGTCTTTTGCAAATATGGCTCAAATAGATGGAGCTCATAATGCCAATGCAACAGCTAGAGAGGCTTGGAAGGTAATGCCAGAACTTATGGTGCAACATGCTTTAAACTCAATTTTCTCTGAAAAAATAGGAATAGATAAATCTAATATTTGTTTATCAACAGTTCCTCCAACAGCTCCTCCTGCACCTTGTTTAAGAATTGACTTACCTTATGCTGTTGCACTTAGAGAATTTTTTAGTGACTATAAAATGAGAGCTCAAATGAACACTAAATATATGGATTCATCTACTAGAGAAGCAACCGTTACTCATGTGTTGAACTTATTAACATCAGTATTAACTAGAGCAGATGTACAATCAACAATAACTCCTGACGAAGGTAGAAACGTTCCATGGCATATTTATAATATAGAAGCATGCGATACAGCTAAACAAGCTTTAGTTGGTATGGATGGACTTATGGATATGATAGAACTTAAAAATGTAGGGGAATTAAGGGATAAATCTAGAGAGATTAAAGAAAGAGCAGTATTATACATGGAAGAAATAATTGAAGCTGGTGGATATTTTGAAGCTGTTGAGCAAGGATTCTTTGTTGATTCAGGAAATTATCCAGAAAGAAATGGAGATGGAATATCAAGAAAAATAAAAGGAGGAGTTGGAGAAGGAACTGTTTATGAAAGAGATGAAGACTATTTTGCACCTGTAACTGCTCATTTTGGATATAACAATGTAGCTCAATATGATGAAAAAGCTGTAGATAATCCGGCTTCATTAATAGGTGGTTCTACTTTCGAAAATCCTGAGAAAATAGTATATATAGATGAGCTTGATGATTTTGATAACGTTGAAACAAGATTAAAAGAATCAGAAGGATATAGACTTGGAACAAAAATAAAGCCTGAGATGGAATGGTGTGCAGACGGAATTGTTATGATAACAATGATGCTTCCAACAGACAAAAGAACTGCTGAATTTGCAGCACTTGAGTTTGGTAAAAAGATGAATTTGGAAGATATTGAAGTTATAAGTAGAGAAGTTATGCACGAATCTGAAGGTACTAGAATTGAAATGAAAGGTAAGGTTCCTTTTGATATAGATATAAATGATTTAGTTATACCAGAAGAGCCAAAAGTACTAACTGATGAAGAAATCAGAGAAGACATAGATGCAAAACCTATGAAAATTGTTGCAGCTACAGTGGGAGAAGATGAGCATTCAGTTGGTTTAAGAGAAATAATAGATATAAAACATGGTGGAATAGAAAAATATGGTATAGAGTGTCATTATCTTGGAACTTCAGTTCCAGTAGAAAAATTAGTAGATGCAGCAATAGAGTTAAATGCTGATGCTATATTAGCATCTACAATAATAAGTCATGATGATATACATTACAAAAATATGAAGAAGTTACATGAGTATTGTATAGAAAAAGGTATAAGAGATAAAGTAATGATCGTTTGTGGAGGAACACAAGTAACACCTGAAATAGCCGTTGAACAAGGAGTAGATGCAGGTTTTGGAAGAAACAGCAAAGGAATAAATGTAGCTACTTTCTTAGTAGAAAAAAGAAGAGAAATGGATCAAAATGACTAATAGCATATTAGAAATAGATGTTCTTGTTGCAGAAATAGGAAGTACAACAACAGTTGTAAACGCCTTCAATAATATTAATGGTGGAGACCCTGAATTTTTAGGTCAGGGTCAAGCACCTACTACAGTTTTTGAAGGTGGAGATGTAAGAAACGGCTTATCAGGTGCAATTAAAGATTTAGCGAGTAATTTAAATGTAGGTGAAATTAAATATAAAGATATGTTTGCAACATCAAGTGCTGCTGGAGGATTAAAAATGACTGTTCATGGATTAGTTTATGATATGACGGCAAAAGCAGCAAAAGAAGCAGCACTCGGTGCAGGAGCAGTTATTAAGCAAGTTACAGCGGGAAAAATAAAAAGAACTGATTTGAAAAAAATAAAAGAGATAAAACCAAATATAATTTTGATAGCTGGTGGAGTTGATTATGGAGAAAGAGATACAGCCGTATATAATGCAGAAATGATAGCATCTTTAAATCTAGGAATACCAGTTATATATGCTGGCAATGTGGAAAATCATGAAGAAATTAAGTTAATATTTGAAGAGAGTGATTACAAGCTTTATATAGCGGAAAATGTATACCCAAAAATTGATTTACTAAATATAGAGCCAACAAGAAAAATCATTCAAGATGTATTTGAAGAACATATAACTAAGGCTCCAGGAATGAAGTATATAAAGGATATGGTGAATGAAAATATAACACCAACTCCTGGTGCAGTAATGGAGGCATCTAAACTTCTTTATAGAAATATTGGTGATTTGTTGACATTAGATGTAGGTGGAGCAACTACAGATGTTCACTCTGCTACTGAAGGGAGTGAATTCATTAACAAAATATTGGTAAATCCAGAACCAGTTTCAAAGAGAAGTGTAGAAGGTGATTTGGGTGTATATGTAAATATGAAAAATATAGTAGAAGTTATTGGTAAAGAAAGTTTACAAGAAGAGCTATCAATAGATATAGATTCTATAATGGAGAATTATCCGCCAATACCAAAATCAAAAGAAGAAATATTATTTGTTGAAAGATTGACTAAAGAAGCAGTTATAAAAGCTATTATAAGACATGTAGGGAGAATAAGAAATATTTATGGCACTAATGGAAAAAGCAAAATAGCAGAAGGGAAGGATTTAACAGGTGTTAAGTATATAATTGGAACTGGTGGAGCACTTACTAGACTTCCAAATAGGGTTGAAATTTTAGAATATGTAACTATGTACAACAAAAATAAAGAATTACTATTACCAAAAGAAAAAACAAAGATACTAATAGATAACGATTATATTATGGCCTCTATTGGTGTTTTATCTAAGAAACATGAAGAGGCATCTTTAAAACTTATGCTAAAGAGTTTAAATTTTGAGGAGAAGAAATTATGTACCCTAAATTAGAAATAGATATTAATAAATTAAAACAAAATGTAAAAATTATTTCTCGTATGTGCCATGATAAAAATATAAGTTTAGCTTTTGTAACTAAATCATTCTGCGCAAGAAAGGAAATAGTAGAGAAGCTAGTTGAAGAAGGTATCGATTATATCGCAGATTCTAGAATAAACAATCTAAAAAAATTGAAAGACATAAATTTACCTAAAATACTTATTAGAATACCAATGATAAGCGAGTTAGAAGATGTTATAAAATATAGCGATATAAGTTTTAATTCAGAGCTAAAAACAATAAAAGCATTAAATGAAATATGTGAAAGTAAAAATATAATTCACAATATAGTTTTAATGTTTGATTTAGGTGATTTAAGAGAAGGATATTTTTATGAAGAGGATTTGTTTAATAATATAGAGAATATTCAGAAATTTAAAAATATTAAAATAGTTGGAATAGCAACAAATTTAACGTGTTACGGTGCGATTATACCATCTGAAATAAATACAGGAAGATTAGTTGAAATAGCAAAAAATGTAGAAAATAAGTTTGGATTGAATCTAGAAATAGTATCTGGCGGAAATTCAAGTTCATTAGACTTAATGATGAACGATAACATGCCAAAGGGAGTAACTAATCTTAGAATAGGAGAATCCATAGTCCTTGGAAGAGAAACAGCATATGGAAAAAACATAGAAGGAGCTTACCAAGATGCGTTCAAACTTGTATGTGAAGTAGTTGAATGTAAAGAAAAGCCATCAGTTCCTATTGGAGAAATAGGTGTTGATGCATTTGGAAATAAACCTGTATACGAAGATAGAGGAATTTTAAAAAGGGCTATTATAGCTATAGGAAAACAGGACATAGATATGGATTCTTTAACTCCGGTTGATCCTTTTATAACAATATTAGGAGCAAGTTCAGACCACATGATACTAGATGTTACTAAAAGTAATCAAAAGTATAATATAGGTGATAAAGTAGAATTTTTATTAACTTATGGAGGATTAATGTCATCTAGCACAAGTGAGTATGTAGAAAAAATAATTAATTAGGAGTGATTAAATGTTTAATTTATTGGAGAGTATAACAAGTTGGTTATGGACATATCCAGTTTTAATAGTCCTGGTAGGTGGGGGAATTATAATGACAATTACATTAAGGTTTTTTCAATTTACAAAATTCCCTTTTATATTAAAACAAACATTTGGAAAAATACTGAGTAAGTCTAGTGGTGATGGAACAATAAGTCCATTTCAAGCGGCTACGTCAGCATTGGCTTCAACTATAGGAGCTTCTAATATTGTTGGTGTTCCTATAGCTATAGCCACAGGTGGACCTGGAGCTGTGTTTTGGATGTGGTTGATTGGACTATTTGGTTGTTCACTTAAATATTCAGAAATAATACTAGGCATAAAATATAGAATTAAAAATGAAGATGGAGAATATGTAGGTGGACCTATGTACTATATAAGAGATGGAGCTAAATTGCCATGGTTAGGTACTTTGTTTGCATTTTTCTTAATGATAGAAATAGCTCCTTCTATAGCCACACAAACGGCATCATTTGTTCAAAGTGCATCAACTATAAATATAACACCTATAGTATCGGGGATTTTTTTAATAGCATTTGTAGGATTCATTGTATACGGTGGAATAAAGAGAATAGGGAAAATATCTGAAAAGCTAGTTCCTATAATGGCTAGTATATATATGATAATGGTATTGATAGTTATACTAATAAATGTTGACCAATTACCTAGGGCATTTGCATTAATATTTGAAGGTGCATTTACGGCTCAAGCTGGATTTGGAGGATTTGCAGGAGCTGCAGTGGTTCAAACTATAAAAGCAGGAGCTGCAAGAGGAGCATATTCAAATGAAGCTGGAATGGGTACTTCTACTATAGCTCATAGTGCAGCTATAACAGATCATCCAGCAAGACAAGGACTATGGGGAATATTTGAAGTAATAGTTTCTACCCTAATGATATGTAGTGTATCTGCTCTATTAGTATTAACTACTGATGTGTGGCATAAATTTGGAGCTAGTGAAGCAGCTGCAATGCCATCAGCGGCTATACAAACTGCATTTGGTAATGCATTTGGTGGAGGAATAATAACTCTTTGCATGCTTATGTTTGTATTCTCTACAATAGTAGTTATAATTTTTTACGGTGAAAAACAAGCAGAGTATTTATTTGGAAGCAAATTTTCTAAAGTAATGAGAGTTATATATTTATTATTTATAATAGTTGGAGCAACTATGGACCTAAGTAAAATTATAGTATTATTAGATTTTACATTAGCTGGAGTAATAGCTACAAATATGATTGGTGTTTTACTTCTTAGAAAAGAAGTGAAAGAAGAATCGGATAGTTTCTTTAATAATAAAGAGTTGATAGGTAGTAAATAATAACATGGGATTTTGCTAGGAGGATAAAAATGGAATTAGATATATCAAAAAGGATAGAAGAAATTGCAATATCATTAACTGAGCAATTAAGTGTTGTTGAAACAACAGGAGAAATTGGTTCTGTAAATAAAGTTCATAAAATATTTAGCGAAATGGATTATTATAAAAAAAATCCTGGGAATCTAAAATTTGTAGATGTTCCAAATGATCCATGGAAAAGAAAATCAGTAATGGCAATACTGAGGGGAAAAAAGGGAGATAGTAAGAAAACTGTCGTAATGATAGGTCATACAGATACAGTCGGTATATCTGATTATGGAAACTTAAAAGAATATGCAAATAAGCCTTATGAATTGACAGAAATGTTTAAACAAGTGAGTATCCCACAAGAAGCAAAAAAAGATTTAGATTCAGGGGATTATCTTTTTGGTAGAGGGCTATTTGATATGAAAACTGGCGATGCCATAATAATGGCAATTATGGAGAAAATATCAAAAAACCTTGATGAATTTGAGGGAAATTTAATTTTCTGTGCAGTATGTGATGAAGAAGGAAACTCAGGTGGAATGCTTTCGTGTATACCTGAATTGGTAAAAATAAAAGAAGAAGAGGAATTAGAATATTTGGCACTTTTAGATACTGACTATATGACATCAGAGTATGAAGGTGATGAAAACAAATATGTATACATAGGTACGGTAGGAAAATTAATGCCATCGTTTTATATAGTAGGAAAAGAAACACATGTAGGAGAAGCTTTTAAGGGAGTAGATCCTAATAGTATATCATCAGAAATACTTAAAAAGATAAATTTAAATATTGATTTTTGTGATGAGGTAGAAGGAGAAGTATCTCTTCCTCCTATATCTTTAAAGCAAAGAGATTTGAAACCTGAGTACTCAGTACAAATAGCTAAAACAGCTACGTTATTTTTCAATTATGCAACTCATTGCAGCACACCAGATGAAGTACTCCTAAAAATGAAAAATGCAGCAGATGAAGCTTTTCAAAATGTTATAGATAATTTAAATAATCAATACCAAAGATTTACACAAATTAGTAAAAGAGAATATAAAGAATTGCCTTTTAAATCAAGAGTACTTACTTATACAGAACTTTATGACAAAGTAATGGAAGAAATGGGCGAAGAAGCAAAAAATCATATGGAAGCCTTTGAACAGGAAATGTTAAAAGATAGTTCAATAGATCAAAGAGACTTTTCTTTGAAAATGGTTGAGGAACTTCACAGTTTATGGTCGGATAAAGATCCTGTAGTAATTGTGTATTTTACGCCACCATATTATCCTCATATATATATAGAAGGAAAAAATAAAAAAGAAAAAGATTTATTAGATGCAGTTAAAAAAGCAGTAGATGAAACAAGGACTAAATATAAAATTGTGTATAAGAAATTCTTCCCATATATTAGTGATTTGAGCTATGGAGCAGCTCCACAAGACCCCAAAATAATAAGTGCATTAAAAAATAATATGCCAGGTTTTGGAAGCAAGTATCATTTACCATTGGAAGATATGCAAAAACTTGATTTACCTGTATTAGATATAGGAAGCTTTGGGAAAGATGCTCATAAATTTACTGAACGTATAGAAAAAGAGTATAGCTTTAAAGTTGCACCTACATTGGTGTACAAAACAATAACTAATTTATTAAGACGTTGATTTTAAATTCTATATAAATTAGCTTTATGGAAAAGAAATGATATTTGGAAAAACGATATCAGCGTATGTGTTTAAACTATATTGTAAAGTGGATAAATATTAGGTTAAGTTATTTGAAAAAATAGGAGGGTAATATTTCATGAATGAACAAAGTGGAAGGAAAGCAACTCTATTTGACGCGATGATACCAATTACAGCTTTGATGTTATTTTTAGGTGTGGGAATATTTATGTATGGAGCATCACCTCATGTTCCATTAGTAGGTGCTACAGCAGTAGCCGGGATTGTAGCTGTTTATAGGCTGGGATTTAAGTGGAAAGATCTTGAAACAAGTATGTTTGATAGTATTAAGATGGCTATGCAAGCCATATTAATTATTATGATAATAGGTATACTAATAGGGACTTGGATAGTTAGTGGAGTAGTTCCGAGCATGATTTATTGGGGCTTAAAAATTTTATCACCAAATATATTTTTAGTAGCAGCAGTTTTGGTGTGTGCTGTGGTATCTCTTGCAACAGGTTCATCTTGGAGTACAATGGGAACAGTTGGTGTGGCTCTTTTAGGTATAGGACAAAGTTTAGGTATTCCTGTTGGGCTGGTTGTCGGTTCTATAATATCAGGTGCTTATTTTGGCGATAAATTATCACCTTTATCTGAGACAACTAACTTGGCTCCAGCAATGGCAGGAACTGACTTGTTTACTCATATAAAATATATGTTATATTCAACTATACCATCATTATTAATTTGCTTAGTTATATACGGTATAATGGGAATGAAATATTCAGGACAAGCTTTAGATGCAAGCCAAATTGAATTAATTAGATCCACATTAGCATCTTCTTTTAACACATTATCACCAGTATTATTATTAGCACCTGTAATAGTAATAGGTCTTGTTATATTTAAAGTTCCAGCTATACCAGGGTTAATAGTAGGTGCTGTAACGGGTATAATTTTCGCAATATTCTTACAGGGACAATCCATAGGTGCAATATTAGAGGCAGCTCAAAATGGTTATGTGTCACAGACAGGAGTAGCACTAGTAGATGATTTATTATCTAAAGGTGGGCTTATGAATATGATGTCTACAGTATCTATGACTATATGTGCTTTATCTCTTGGTGGTATACTAGAGAAAACAGGCATGCTTGAAGTAATTGCTTCATCTTTATTAAGATTTGCAAAAGGTATATTTGGAACAGTATTATGTACAATGGTAACTTGTTTATTCACAAACGCAATTGCAGGTGAACAATACTTGTCTCTTGTTATACCAGGAAGAATGTATAGTAAAGAATATCAAAAAAGAGGTATACACCCTAAAATGCTGTCGAGAGCATTGGAAGATAGCGGAACAATGAGTTCTCCATTGGTACCATGGAATACATGTGGTGCTTACATAGCTGGAACACTAGGGGTATCAGCATTTGTATATGCTCCATATGCATTATTAAACATCATAAATCCAATAGTATCATTAATATTAATTGCATGTAAAATAAAAATAGCTAAAATAGATGACGAACCTGAAACTTGTTTAAATATTAAGGATAGCGAAGTTAACCTAGTTTAATTTTCAACTTTGTGACTTGAGCAACGGAGTTGCCTGAAGCGGTAGTGAAGGCATCTCGTTGGCGATATTAGCGAAGCGAATTTTTTATTAACAAATAAACGAAAACTTATATTAGTAAAGTTATTATGTAATAGTTATTACAGTGGGATTTGATTTAATCTTGTTGTAATAACTATTTTATTTATAGAACATAAAAAGACTAGCTATAAGATTATGAATAATAGCTAGTCTTTTTTATACAAAACTAATATGTCTTTTTTTGATTTATTTTGATAAACTAATAAAATAAGTAAAAAAGATAAGGAGAATAATATGCTTAGATATTTAACAAGTGGAGAATCTCACGGACAAAGTTTAATAACTATCGTTGATGGTATACCATCAAATATAGAACTTAATATAGAAGAAATTAATGAAGAATTAAGAAAACGCCAAGGCGGATATGGCCGTGGTGGTAGAATGAAAATAGAAAAAGATAAAATTAATATAATAGGAGGAGTTAGAGGAAAGAAAACTATTGGGGCTCCTATTTCCTTTGAAATAAAAAATAAGGATTTTGAAAACTGGAAAAAATATATGTCTCCTATGGATGAAGTAGATGAACAAGAAAAAATAGTGAAAAATGTAAGACCAGGACATGCTGACTTAGTAGGTTGTTTAAAATATGATTTTGAAGATGCTAGAAATGTATTAGAAAGATCCTCAGCAAGAGAAACTGCATCAAGAGTTGCCCTAGGAGCTATTTGTAAACAAGTTCTTAAAAATTTTAATATAGAGTTTGCATCTCACGTGGTACAAATTGGACAAATAAAAGATGATAAAGTTTATGATTTTAATTACATTAAAAATAATGTAGACAATAGTGAAATTAGATGTGTAAATAAAGATTTAGAAGAAAAAATAAAAATGAAAATAGATGAATGCAAAAAAGAAGGAGATACTTTAGGTGGAATAATAGAAGTTAGAGTAAAAAACTTAATACCAGGTATTGGTTCTTATACTCATTTTGATAAAAAAATAGATGCACATTTAGCTATGCATTTGATGGGAACGCAGGCAATAAAAGGTGTGGAGATAGGACTTGGATTCGAAGCATCCGCACTTATGGGTTCAGAAGTTATGGATGAAATCTTATATAATAAAGAAGAGGGAATAATAAGAAAAAGCAATAATTTGGGGGGAATAGAAGGTGGAATGACAACGGGAGATGAAATAATCATAAGATGTGCAATGAAGCCCATACCAACTTTATATAAACCTTTAGACACTATAAATATAAATACATTGGAAAAATATAAAGCTAGTGTTGAGCGCTCAGATTCATGTGCAGTACCTGCTTGTTCCATAGTATGTGAAAATGTTGTGGCTTTTGTAATTTGCAAATTTTTCTTAGACAAAATAGGAGGAGACTCTTTAGAAGATTTAAAAACCAATTATAATTCTTATATAAAAAGGTTAGGTGATAGAGGATGGAAAAAATAATCAATAATACTTGTAAAATATACGTTGATGAGGGATATAGAAATTTTCAAAAAAGTCTATGTGAAGCCTGTAATGTGGATTCAGTGGAGGAATTAAATAAAATTTATGATGCTTACTTTGTAATATGTGATTACAACACATATAATGTTCAGTTACACGAAATGATGAAACATTTAAAGGGAAAATATGTTTATGAATATATAGTAAATCCTGGTGAAGATTCAAAATCCATAGAAGATTACGAAAGAATAATGAACTATTGCGTAAAAGTAAATTTAAGTAGAAAATCTTTAGTAATCGCCTTAGGAGGAGGAGTAGTTGGAGATTTAGGTGGTTTTGTGGCAGCTACATATATGAGAGGAATAGATATAGTACAAATACCAACTACACTACTATCTCAAGTAGATTCTTCCATAGGAGGAAAGACTGGAATAAATTTAGGTAATAGCAAAAATATAATAGGAGCTTTTCACCAACCTAAGATTACATACATAAATGTGGAAGCATTAAAAACTTTACCAGAAGAAGAATATTTAAGTGGCATGGGTGAAGTAATAAAATATGCTTTTATAGAAGAGAATGCTTGTGAAGAAAAGATGAATTTTTTTAATTTCTTATTAGAAAATAGCGAATACATTTTAGATAAAAAAACTTCAACCTTATTAAAAATGGTGAAAATTTGTGCACAAGTTAAAGGAGATGTTGTAGATAAGGATGAAAAAGAAGGAAATCTTAGAAAAATACTAAATCTTGGACATACTTTTGGACATGGAATAGAAAAATTATGTCATATAAGTCATGGTAAAGCTGTTTCTATTGGAATGAATATGGCATTTAAATTATCTCTTGAAAAAAATCTAATAAATAAAGAATACTACAATCAATTTATAAATTTATGTGAAAAATTTAATTTACCTACTACTTTTGAATATGAAAATGTTGATGAAGTATTTAATATAATGAAAAGTGATAAGAAAAATAGTTTCTTTAAAATAAATCTTGTTCTTCCTGTAGGTCAAGGACAAGTTGAAGTATTTGATAATATAGAAGAAGAACTTATTTTAAAAGTCATAAAGGAGTGTAATAATGCTTAAGGGAAGTTTTGAGTTAATTGGAGACAAATCCATATCGCATAGAGCAATTATGTTTTCTTCCATTTCGAAAGGTAAAAATAAAATAAGCAACTTCCTCATGGGAGAGGATTGTTTATCTACAGTAAATTGCTTTAGAAAAATGGGTGTGGATATTGAAATAAATAATAAAGAAGTATATGTAAATGGAAAAGGTCTAAGAGGATTGAAATCATTGGAGGATAATTTACTTTTAGATGTGGGAAATTCAGGCACAACCATAAGACTTATGATGGGTGTTCTTGCAGGTCAAAATTTTAAGAGTACAATTATAGGAGATGAGTCCATAGGAAAAAGACCTATGAAAAGAGTTACAGATCCATTAAGACAAATGGGAGCTATTATAAGTGGAAAAGATGATGCAAACTTAACACCTATAACTATAGAAGGCGGAAATTTAACTCATATAAATTATCATATGCCAGTATCATCGGCTCAAGTGAAATCGTCATTAATTTTAGCAGGTTTATATGGAGATAATACAAGTTTTATTCATGAAAAAGTGAAAAGTAGAAATCACACAGAAATAATGCTTAAATCTTTTGGAGCAGATATTGAAGTAAATGATTTGGACATAAAAATAAATCCTGTGGACGAATTATTTAATAAAGATATTTATGTACCAGGGGACATATCTTCGGCCGCATTTATAATGGTAGGAGCTCTAATAAGTGAAAACTCAGAAGTATTAATAAAAAATGTAGGTTTGAACGATACAAGAGTGGGAATTATAGAAGTGATAAAAAAAATGAATGGAAATATTGAAATAATTGATGAAGAAGAAATCTGTGGTGAAAAAGTTGGGAATATTTTAGTAAAATATAGTCCTAATTTGATAGGAACTACTATAGATAAAGATTTAATTCCAAAGTTAATAGATGAAATTCCAATAATTGCACTTTTAGCAACAAGAGCAGAAGGAGATACTATTATAAAAGATGCATCAGAATTAAAGGTGAAAGAGAGCAATAGAATAAAATCTGTTGTGAACAATCTAAACTTAATAGGAGGTAAAGCTATTGAGCTAGAAGATGGAATGGTAATAAAAGGGAAAACTCCTTTACAAGGTGGAAAAATACAAACATTTAACGACCACAGAATAGCTATGTCATTTTCCATTGCAAATTTAATTAGCAATAATGAAGTAATTTTAGATAGTGACAAATGTATTGATATTTCTTTTCCAGGTTACTTTAATTTACTGAAGAAATTATCAAAATAATCATTATGGTTTGATTTTACATAGAAATTTATGTATAATTGAATTGCAGATAGTAATTAGAAATAATTATATACAAGAAAATTTTTGGGAGGTTATATTTCATGAAATTACCAATAGCATTATCAAATAAACATATACATTTAAGCCAAGCTGATGTTGAAGCTTTATTCGGAGCAGGATATGAATTAACACATAAAAAAGATTTATCTCAACCTGGACAATACGCTTGTGAAGAAATGGTAGAAGTAGTAGGACCTAAAGGATCAACTAAAATGAGAGTTTTAGGACCAACAAGACCAGAATCTCAAGTAGAAGTATCTTTAGCAGATGCTAGAGGACTAGGTTTAGCTGTTCCAGTTAGACAATCAGGAGATGTTGAAGGAACTCCAGGATGTAAATTAGTAGGACCAAAAGGTGAAGTTGAATTAGGAAGAGGAGTTATTGTAGCTTCTAGACACATACATATGAGCTTAGAAGATGCTGAAAAGTTCGGAGTTAAAGATAAAGATATAGTTTCAGTTCAAACTGAAGGAGAAAGAGCGCTTTTATTCAACAACGTATTAGTTAGAGCGAATGCTGCTTTCGCATTAGAAATGCATGTTGACCTAGAAGAAGGAAATGCTGCAGGAGTTAAAAACGGAGAATTAGTAGAGTTAGTTAAATAATTATCAAATGCTAAAAATGAAAAGGTATGTATTTTTATACATATCTTTTTTTTATTTCATAAAATATTTACATATAAAAATGTTCAAACTAAGTAAAATGAATAATTATTAAAATGAAATTTAATGTTATTATATTTAATTTGTAAAATATTTTTATTGGTTAAATAATTAAACAAATAATCTAATTTTACTTAAAAATACTTTATTTTCATTTATTGTGAAAAACATGCTTTCTTTTTTAAAGAAAAAAAATAATTATATGTAAATATAATTATGAAAATAAAGGAAACTCTTCTTTAAAAAAGAATTATATGTGCTAACATAATAATGAAAGTATATTTATTAACAGCAAAATGCATCGTAAATGTAATAATACATATTTATGATGTATCTAGGAAATATTACATAATATAAAGGAGTTATATAATAATGAAACAAAATATTGCTAATATGATTGATCACACAGTACTTAAAGCTTTTTCAAGCAAAGAAGATGTTATAAAGGTTTGCGAAGAAGCTAAAGAACATGGATTTTTTTCAGTTTGTATAAACCCAACACATATAGAACTTGCTAAGAAAGAGCTAGAAGGAAGTAAAGTAAAGGTTTGTACAGTAATAGGTTTCCCTTTAGGTGCAAATACTAGTGAGGTAAAAGCTTTTGAAACAAAAGATGCTATAGCAAAAGGTGCTCATGAAGTAGATATGGTTATAAATATAGGTGCATTAAAAGATAAAAACTATGACCTTGTTTGCAATGATATCAAAGCAGTAGTAGATGCAGCTAATAAAGAAGCATTAGTAAAAGTAATAATAGAAACATGCTATTTAACTGATGAAGAGAAGCAAATAGCATGTGAATTATCAGTTAAAGCTGGAGCAGATTATGTTAAAACATCAACTGGATTTGGAACTGGCGGATCAACTCCTGAAGATATAAAATTAATGAGAGATGTAGTTGGACCAAATGTTGGAGTTAAAGCATCTGGTGGTGTTAGAACTACAGAAGATGCTATAAAAGTTATAGATGCTGGTGCATCTAGAATAGGAGCTAGTGCTTCTATATCTATAGCTACTGGTGAAAAAACAGATACTATAGGATACTAAAACTATTAGCTAGAATTTATCTAATTAACAGACATTAAAATATATGACAATAATTAAAGCTAAAAATATGTTATTAGGAAATTTTAACCAATAGAAACTAATGTGATTTGATTTGTTATTTTATGGGTAATGTATTAAGTGTGACTTTAAAAAAATAATTTTGTATTAAAAATTATTTTTGTGTTTGAATTTTTAAAATTGTCAGAATTATGAAGGACTTTAAATTATTATGCAGAATATTGTTAATAAATGTAAAAGAGTGTTTTATAAAACAGACTAGCATTTATAGCAATGACAAAACAATTAATAGTTTTATAAACATACAAATATAAATTGTATAGTATTTAGGGTAAAATTAAGGAGGAAACATAAAATGGCTAAATTTATGAAAACAGTTGATGGAAATACAGCTGCTGCTCATGTTGCTTATGCATTTACAGAAGTTGCTGCTATATATCCAATAACACCATCTTCAACTATGGCTGAATTAGTTGATGAATGGGCATCTCAAGGGAGAAAAAATGTCTTTGGACAAAAAGTAAAAGTTGTTGAAATGCAATCTGAAGCAGGAGCTGCAGGAGCATTTCATGGTTCATTACAAGCAGGAGCTTTAACTTCAACATTTACTGCTTCTCAAGGTTTATTATTAATGGTACCAAATATGTATAAATGTGCTGGTGAATTATTACCAGGTGTATTCCACGTTACTGCTCGTGCATTAGCTGCTCAAGCATTATCAATATTTGGAGACCACCAAGACGTTATGGCTGCAAGACAAACAGGTGTTGTTATGTTAGCTTCAGGTTCAGTTCAAGAAGTTGCTGATATAGCTCCAGTTGCACATATGTCTGCAGTAGAAGGATCTTTACCATTTATACATTTCTTCGATGGATTCAGAACATCACATGAAATTCAAAAAGTTGAATTAATGGAAAATGAAGATTATGAAAAATTATTAGATATGAATGCTGTTCAAGCATTTAGAGATAAAGCTTTATCTCCAAACCATCCAGTAACTAGAGGTACAGCTCAAAACCCTGATATATACTTCCAAACAAGAGAAGTTTCTAATAAATACTATAATGATATAGTTGGAATAGTTGAAAAAAATATGGCGAGAATGAGCGAAATAACAGGAAGAAAACATAGCTTATTTGATTACTATGGAGCAGAAGATGCTAAACATGTAGTTGTTGCTATGGGTTCTGTTACAGAAGCTTTAGAAGAAACAATAGATTACTTAAACGCTAAAGGTGAAAAACTTGGTATGATAAAAGTTCACTTATTCAGACCATTCTCAGCTGAACATTTCTTAGCAGCAATGCCTAAGACTGTTGAAAGAGTATGTGTTCTTGATAGAACAAAAGAACCAGGTGCTCCAGGTGAACCATTATACTTAGATGTAGTTAACGTACTTGCTAAATCTGAATTATCTCCATTAGTAGTAGGTGGAAGATACGGACTTGGATCAAAAGATACAACTCCAACTGATTTACATGCAGTATTTGAAAACTTAAACATAGAAGAACCTAGAAATGGATTTACTATAGGTATAGTAGATGATGTAACAAATACATCTTTACCAAAAGCTGAGCCAATTAAAATAAAAGCTCCAGGAACAGTAAGATGTAAATTCTGGGGATTAGGATCAGATGGTACTGTTGGTGCTAACAAACAAGCAATAAAAATAATCGGTGACCACACTGATAAATATGCACAAGCATACTTTGACTATGATTCTAAAAAATCTGGTGGTATAACAATGTCTCACTTAAGATTTGGTGATACTCCAATCAGATCTACATATCTTTTAGATGAATCTGATTATATAGCTTGTCATAACCAATCTTATGTATTTAAATATGATTTATTACAAGGATTAAGAAAAGGTGGTACTTTCGTACTTAACACTATATGGGACGAAGCTGGCTTAGAAGCTCATCTTCCTGCAGAAATGAAAAAATATATAGCAGAAAATGAAATAGAATTCTATACTATAAATGCTGTTAAAATAGGTCAAGAAATAGGTCTTGGAAATAGAATAAACATGATATGTCAAGCTGCATTCTTTAAATTAGCTGATATAATACCAGTTGATGATGCAGTTAAGTACCTAAAAGATTCTATAGTAAAAGCTTATGGTAAAAAAGGTGAAAAAGTAGTTAACATGAACTACCAAGCTGTTGAAGCAGGTATAAATTCATTAGTTAAAGTTAATGTTCCAGCTTCTTGGGCAAATGCTACAGAAGATGAAGCAACTACAACTTGTGAAGAACCAGCATTCATAAAAGATATATTAAGACCAATGAGTGGACAAAAAGGTAATGATTTACCAGTAAGTACATTCTTAGGATACGAAGATGGTACATTCCCATGTGGTACTGCTGCTTATGAAAAGCGTGGTATAGCTGTAAATGTTCCAGAATGGATTACAGAAAACTGTATACAATGTAATAGATGTTCATTCATATGTCCTCATGCTTGTATAAGACCAGTTCTTGTAAATGAAGAAGAATTAGAAAATGCACCAGAAGCATTTAAAACTAAGAAAGCTACTGGTAAAGGATTCGATGGATTACAATACAGAATCCAGGTTTCTCCAATGGACTGTACAGGATGTGGAAACTGTGCTGACGTATGTCCAGCTAAAGAAAAAGCTTTAGTTATGAAACCTTTTGATACTCAAGACGTAGAAGTTGAAAACTGGGCTTATGCTGTAGATCCAGCAAAAGTTGCTCCAAAAGGAGATATAATGAATCCTAAAACTGTTAAAGGTTCTCAATTTAGACAACCATTAATGGAATTCTCAGGAGCTTGTGCAGGATGTGGAGAAACTGCATATATCAAACTTGTAACACAATTATTTGGAGATAGAATGATGATAGCTAATGCTACTGGATGTTCATCAATCTGGGGAGGATCTGCTCCATCAACTCCATACACTTGCAACCATGAAGGCAAAGGTCCATCTTGGGCAAACTCATTATTTGAAGATAATGCTGAGTATGGATTAGGACAACATTTAGCTGTTGAACAAATAAGAGGTAAATTAGTTGAAGATATGCAAAAACTTGCTGCTAACCCATGTTGTGAAGAAGGTGGAACAGTATTCAATAACTGGTTAGAAAATAAAGATAACGGTGAAGCATCTGTTGAGGCAAGTAAAGCTGTTGTTGAGTTAATAAATAAAGCTGAGCCAAAAGATGAAGAAACTAAAGCATTAATCGAATCTGTTAAATCAAGACAAGATTACTTAGCTAAGAGATCTCAATGGATACTTGGTGGAGACGGTTGGGCTTATGATATAGGTTACGGTGGACTTGACCATGTTCTTGCATCAGGAGAAAATGTAAATGTTCTTGTATTCGATACAGAAATTTACTCTAATACTGGTGGTCAATCTTCTAAATCTACTCCAATTGCTGCTATGGCTAAATTCGCTGCTGCTGGTAAGAGATCTAGAAAGAAAGACCTTGGTATGATGGCAATGAGCTATGGTAATGTATATGTTGCTCAAGTTGCTATAGGTGCTGATTACAATCAATTTGTTAAAGCAGTTGTAGAAGCTGAAGCTTATGATGGACCATCTCTAATCATATGCTACGCTCCATGTATATCTCATGGATTAAAAGAAGGTATGGGTAGAAGTGTTGCTAATGAAGAACAAGCTGTTAAATCTGGATACTGGCATTTATACAGACATAACCCAACTCTTAGAGCTGAAGGTAAGAATCCATTCTCACTAGACTCTAAAGAGCCAACTGAAAGCTTCAGAGACTTCTTAATGAAACAAGTAAGATACTCTGCTATAGCTAAACAATTCCCAGAAGAAGCAGAACAATTATTCACAATGGCTGAAGAATCTGCTAAAGATAGATTAGATAGCTATAAGAGATTAGCTGACTAATATAAATTTAAAATTTAATTAATTTATATAAAAAGAAATGGTGGGTTATTTTAATCCACCATTTTTATTTGAAAATTATATACATTTTAAATAATACAATGTTGTAATATTATGCAAATAAAAACTAGCATATAATATAATTATGGTAAAAGGAGGGAATACTATGTGGATTAGAAGTGAACTGAAAGAAAGAGGAAAAATTACTTTTAAAAAATTTTATTGGAAAGCAGTGCTAGTATGTTTTATATGTTTACTATTAAGTGGAGGCTTAGGAAGTGGAGTTAGTAGCCGAGTAAGTGATACTTACGACTCATTTATGCATAACGATTATAACTATACAGATGACTACTATTATGGAAATGATGAATATTATTATGATGAAGATTTAGATCAAGAAAAATCAGACTCTCTTAATATAGTGGAAGAATTTTTTGCTAGTGGATTCTTTTTATTGTTTATGGGTATATTTATACTTATTTTTATTGTGATATTCATTGTTAAATTACTAATTGTTTATCCAATAGAAATAGGGAAAAATAATTTCTTTATGGGTATTAGAGAAGAAGAAAAGACACTAGATAGCTTGATTTTTATTTATAAAAGCGGTCAACTTAAAAATACAATATTTACAATGTTTATGAAGGGCTTATTCCAATTTTTATGGTCATTGTTATTTATAATTCCAGGAGTAATAAAATCTTATGAATATAGAATGATACCATATATATTAAGTGAAAATCCAGATATAAGTAGACAAAGGGCTTTTGAAATAAGTAAAAGAATGATGATTGGAAATAAATGGAATACTTTTATGCTTGATTTATCATTCTTAGGATGGGAGATATTATCAGGTCTTACTATAGGTATACTTGGTATTTTCTATGTTAATCCTTATGTACAAAGTACAAATGCAGAGTTATATGCTTATCTTAGAGAGGATGCTCTTAAAAATGGATATGTTAGTAGTAGTGAATTAATAGGATTCTAATATATTGAAAGGCAAATGCAAGATGGAAGAAATAAATTATAATACTTTTATAAGAGAAGTGAAAATTAATAAAGAAAAGATAGCAAATATTAATGAGTATCCTTTTTCCTTGCCTATAATAAAGCATTTAGAAAAATTAAAAATGCATCCAAAAGTTACTTTTATTGTAGGAGAAAATGGTAGTGGAAAATCAACCTTATTGGAAGCTATAGCTGTAGCATATGGATTTAATCCGGAAGGTGGTACCAAGAACTTTAATTTTTCTACGAAAAATAGTCACTCCATACTTTACGAATATATTACCTTAGTAAAAGGAATAAAAAGTCCAAAAGATGGATTCTTCTTGAGGGCAGAGTCAATGTATAATTTGGCTACTAATATAGATGAATTAGATGGTGTTATTGGCCCAGGAGCTAGAGTGATTGATTCATATGGAGGCAAATCTCTTCATGATCAATCTCATGGAGAATCATTTTTCTCTGTAATGTTAAATAGATTTTCAAAAAATGGTATATATATTCTTGATGAGCCAGAAGCCGCCCTGTCTCCATGTAGACAAATGTCAATGCTTACTAGGATAAATGAATTAGTAAAAGAAAACTGTCAATTTATTATAAGTACCCATTCACCAATACTTATGACTTATCCTGATTCTACAATATATGAAATTAAAGATAGCAAAATTAGAGAAGTAAATGTGGAGGAAACGGATCATTTTCAAATAACAAAATCATTTTTAAATAGTAAAGAAAAGTTTTTGAATATTTTATTAGATGACTAAAATAGAAACTATTATATAATAAAAATAACAACTATATAATATTATATAGTTGTTATTTTTATTATGAAAATACTATATTTTCATTCCTAATATCATTCCTATAAAGTAAGGAATTAACCATACAAGCCAGACTACAATACTAAATTTATGGAACGTTTCTTTTTTCTTTTCGTCGTTTTTATATAACACCCATGTTGCCCAAACGGCATGGAATAACATAAGTACAATTGCTAAAGACCCAGTAATTCCGTGTAACGTTAGACCAGAAGCGCTCATTGCATCAGTACCTGATTCGGCAATTTTACTCATAGTTAAGGTACCTGTTGTATCACATATTAAACCTAGCCAAAATATGATTACATGATTCTTATTAAGGCTTTTAGCTCTTCTTTCAGAGAATACCCCTATTGTATAAAATATTAGAGCTAAAGTTATAGCTACTATTGCAAAAATTAAAATACTACTCATTTTTATTATCTCCTTTTAATTTATTTCTTAGTTCAATTAAATCTTTCTTAGTCTTTTTTACTTCTTCATCAGTAAAATTTTCAAATACTTTATCAAAGCTTTTATTTATTTCATTCCTAAAGCTTTTAGCATATTGATAACCTTTATCTGAAAACTCTACATAAGTATTCCTTTTGTCATTGTCATACTTTACCTTTTTTACGTAATCAACGCTTTCTAATCGACTCACTATACCAGATATAGTACCCTTAGCTAAAGACATTTCTTTACATAACTCAGAGATTGTGACCTTCCCTTTATGTGCTATTAACTTAATAACCATGGTTTGTTGATGAGTAAGGGAACTTCCTTTTAAATTTTGGTTAACAATTTCAATTGTACTTGCGTATATTTCCTTTATTAACATTGCTATTTCAAATGAATCATGCTTCATTAAAAAATCTCCTCATCAATTTAATTAAACAAAATAGTTTGCATAGGAACTAATTTGTTCTTATGCAAACTATTTTATTACTTTGAATGTTTTTTGTCAACAACTTATAATTAAAATTTTTTCAACTATGAATTAATATTTCCAATGGATAATTATTGTCATAAAGATAAGTAAATAGTTGAGTATATTTTTTGAAAATTTTAAATTTATTGCTACACAGTTCAACATCGTTATAAACTTTCCAACAACCACAAATTTTAAAATTATTTCCTTTATATTCAATAAAATCTTTTACATCATTTAAAGGATAACCTAGAAAAACACCAACTTCATGAGGTGTTTTATGAAAAAATTTAAATCTTACTTTTAAGTGAGAGATGTAATCTTCTATATTAATACCTTCATATCCATAAGTACTTAAAAAATCTATAACACTTTTATTTTTTAAATCATTAAGAAGCATTTTTGATCTATAAAGGTAAATTAAAACATATTTATCGCAAGTATAAATAATATCTAAGTATACATCTAAAGAATTTAAAAGCAGATTGTAATTTCTAATTTCAACATTTAAATTCAATTTATTGTGTTTGTAAACTTTGAATAAGCTACCTGTTTTTACTCCGGCTAAAGTCGGTGAAGCATATTTTATTAATAATTTATCTATCATTTAAAATCATTCCTTAAAAGTTATATAGTTTTATTATTCTTATAAAACAGTCAATCTATAATTATTTTTTTATGTAAAATTTGTTAAAAGAACCTATATTTATTGACAGGCTGGAAATGAAATGCTATCATTATGAGTATTAATGATAATCATTATCAATAACGAAAGAGAGGATGAAAGGTAAATGACTTTATTGGTAGTAGGTGGAAATGAAAGAATGAAGAGAGACTATATTAATTTAGGAAAAGAAAAAGGATACAAAACTAAAGTAATATTAAATATGTCATCAAAAGCTCTTAAGGATTTTGGAAGTCCAAATGCAGTTGTAATGTTTACTTCTACAGTATCTCATAAGTTAAAAACTGTAGTAGAAACTCAAGCAAAGAAAAAAAATATACCTGTTATAAGACATTACAATAACAGTAAAGTATCTTTTTTGGAATGTCTTGATAAAGTAGAAGAATGTAATGGAGAATGTTCATCATGTAAATATAATTTTAAAAAAACAAAGAGTTTCATATAAAATACATAAGAGGAAAGCATAAATATCATATATATATGGTAATAATGATAATTATTTTCATAAAACTATTGACATGGGGGAAATGGAAAGTTATTATTAAAGTATGTGAGATTGATTATCAATAAATATTAAATATCATTTATATAAATTTAAGGGGATGGTTATATGTTATTGTCTATGGTTTCTTTAGGAGAAATTAAGAGAATAAAAGAATTAAGAGGAAAAGATTCAGTAAAAACACATTTACAAAGTCTTGGATTTCTGCCAGGTGAAAAAATTGAGGTAATATCAGAAAATCCAAGTGGAATTATATTATTAATTAAAAGTACAAAAATAGCTATAAATAGAGCAATGGCAAATAAAATAGTAGTAGAATAGCAGGAGGAAAGATTGATGAAAACGTTAAGAGATTTAAGTCCTGGACAAAAAGGAACAGTAATTAGTTTAGGAGAAAAAGGACCTTCGAGAAGAAGGCTGATGGATATGGGAATTACACCAGGAGTAGAAATTCAAATAGTAAAAGTAGCTCCTCTAGGTGATCCTATAGAAGTGAACTTAAGAGGATATGAGCTAAGTTTAAGAAAAGACGAAGCAAATCAAATAAAAGTAAATCAATTATAGTAAAGGAGGGGGATAAAATGAGTTCAAATATTGCATTAGCAGAAGATTCAAACTGTGGGAAGACAAAGAGTTTAAATATTGCATTAGCAGGAAATCCAAACTGTGGAAAAACAACTCTTTTTAATGAAATTACTGGTTCAAAACAACATGTTGGAAACTGGCCAGGAGTTACAGTAGAGAAAAAAGAGGGAAAATATAAAAAAAATAAAGAAATGAATATAGTGGATTTACCAGGGATTTATTCTCTTTCGCCATATTCAGCAGAAGAAATAGTTGCAAGGAATTATATAGTAGAAGAAAAACCAGATGTACTTATAAATATAATTGATGCTACAAATATAGAAAGAAATATGTATTTAACACTTCAAATACTAGAAACAGGAATTCCAACTATCGTGGCACTAAATATGATGGATGAAGTTGAAAATAGTGGTACAAAAATAGATATAGATAAAATATCAAAATACTTAGGCGTTAAAGTTGTACCTATTGTGGCTAGAAATGGTAAAAACATTGATACTTTAATGAATGAAGTAAAAAAAGTATCAACAGAAAGAAATGAAGATTTAGATATTTATTCAAAGGATGTTGAAGATTTTTTAGAAGAAATTTTACACTATATAGATGATAATGATAGTCGTTTAATAAATTCTAGATGGAGAAGTATAAAATTATTAGAAGAAGATCCAATAGAAATTGAAAAACTTTCTTATGATGCAAAGCAAAAAATTGAATCAATTTTAAACAGAGCTAATGAAAAATTAAATGGAGATGCAGAAGGTGAAATTGCAGACCAAAGATACAAATTTATTTCTAACGTAGTAGGAAAAACTGTTAAAAAGAAAGAAAAATCAGATGGTAAGAGGGTTGAAACTACGTCTGATAAAATAGATAAAATACTAACTAATAGATTAATAGCTATACCTGCATTTTTAGTAATAATGTACGGATTATTTTCTATAACATTTGGTGAAGGACCTTTAGGTATAGGTGTATGGCTTCAAACTATAGTTGTTGATTTTTGGGAAGGTCCATTAACTAAAACAATACTCACGTCATTACAAAATATGGGTGCTAGTGAATGGGCACTATCTCTAGTGGGAGATGGAATACTTGCAGGTCTTGGTGGAGTAATATCATTCTTACCGCAAATACTTGTATTATTCTTATTAATGTCAGTATTAGAGGATAGCGGATACATGGCGAGGGTTGCCTTTGTTATGGATAAAATATTTAGAAGATTTGGTTTGAGTGGAAAATCATTTATACCACTGCTTATGGGGTTTGGGTGTTCAGTACCAGCTCTTATGGCAAGTAGGACCTTAGAAAATGAAAAAGATAGAAAAATAACAATGATGATTACTCCATTTATGTCTTGTGGAGCGAAACTACCAATTTATTTAATGTTTGCAGCAACATTATTTACAAATAGTAATCAAACTTTGATAGTTTATTCAATTTATATGTTAGGTCTAGCTGTAGCAGTAATATCAGCACTTATATTAAGTAAGTTTATAGTAAAAGGAGAAGCATCTAATTTTATTATGGAGCTTCCTCAATATAGAATACCAACTTTAAGAAGTGTTTTAATTCATGGATTTGAAAAAGTAAAAGGGTTTGCAATAAAAGCAGGAACAATTATATTGGCATCTACTATTTTAATTTGGTTCTTGTCTAACTTCAACTTTAGCGGTATGTGTGAGATGGAAGACAGCATATTAGCCTCAATAGGTAGAAGTATTCAATGGATATTCGCACCACTTGGATTTGGAAACTGGAAAGCATCAGTAGGTGTAGTGACAGGATGGATAGCTAAAGAAAATATAGTTTCTACATTTGGGGTATTATATGGAGCAAGTGATGCAATAACAGAGGCAGCTATGGAAGGAAGTGCAGCAATTCCAGGTGTGGCAACAGCATTTACGCAAGCAGCAGCATTTTCATATATGACATTTAATTTACTTTGTATGCCTTGTTTTGCAGCTGTTGGAGCTATGAAAAAAGAAATGGGTTCTTTAAAAGATACTCTTTGTACAATAAGTTTTCAAATGTTAGTGGCTTGGGTAGTTGCATTTTTAGTATATACAGCTTGCAGGTTTATATTTTAAATAAAGGGATGATATTATGATAAATTACTTAATTGGAATAGGAGCAGTTTTAATAGTAATTTTAACGTGTAAAAATTTTATAAAGAATGCTAGAAGTGGAGAAAGTAAGTGCTCTAGTGGTTGCAATGGATGTTCATCTGCAAATCAGTGTAACCATAAACAATAATTTCTTAACAATCTAACCTTCCCTAAAAAGAATGAGATATCTCATTCTTTTTATTTGTATAAAAATATATTATTGTCATTTGGAATAAAATATAAAGAGCAACCATAAGAAAAATTAATATAAAAATATATGCTATAATAATTAATAGTAAGAAAATTAATAGGGAGGAATTTTATATGAAAGAAATATATGAAGTTTCAGATGACTATTTAAATAGTCAGCTTAAATATTTGAAATTATTATCTAAACAATACTCAAGCATATCAGAAGCGAGTGCTGAAATTATAAATTTAAAAGCAATATTAAATCTTCCTAAGGGAACCGAACATTTTCTGTCAGATATTCATGGGGAATATGAGCCTTTTGTTCATGTATTAAAAAATGCATCGGGAGTAATAAAAAGAAAAATAGAAGAATTATTTGGAAATTGTATGATAGAGAGCGAGCGCAGAAGATTGGCTACTCTTGTATATTACCCAGAACAAAAACTAGATTTGATTGAAAAACAAGAAAGTCAAAAAGAAATTGAAGATTTTTATAGAATAAGTATTCATAGATTAATTGAACTTTTAAGATATGCTTCAAGTAAATATACAAGATCAAAAGTAAGAAAGTTCCTTCCAGAAGATTTTAGATATATTATAGAGGAGTTATTACACCCAGATTCAACGAGCCCTCATAAAGATGAATATTATAAAAGTATAGTGGATAATATTATTGAGATAGATAGAGCAAGAGTATTTATAATAGAAGTTTCTAAGGCAATACAAAAACTTGTTATAGATAGATTGCATATAGTTGGAGATATTTATGATAGAGGACCAAGACCTGATATTATTATGGATACTTTGATGAATTACCACAATGTGGATATACAGTGGGGAAACCACGATATATTATGGATGGGAGCTGCATCAGGACAAAAATTATGTGTAGCCAATGCTATAAGAATATCTGCAAGATATGCTAATTTAGATATAGTAGAAGATATTTATGGAATTAATATATTACCTTTAGCAACATTTGCTCTAGAAATATACAAAGATGATCCATGTACAGAATTTATACCGAAAATGAGTGATGATGAGGCTTCTATAACTGAAAAATCATTAATGGCAAAAATGCACAAAGCTATTAGTATAATTCAATTTAAATTAGAAGCAGAAATAATTAAAAGAAGACCAGAGTTTGAAATGGATCATAGGTTATTGTTAAGCAAGGTAAATTACAAAGAAGGAACAATAAAACTAAAGGGTAAAACTTACAAATTAAAAGATATAAACTTCCCAACAATAGACCCAAAAGATCCTTATAAACTAACACAAAGAGAAGAAATTGTTATAGAAAAGTTGGCTACATCTTTTGAAAATAGCGATAAACTTCAAAAACACGTAGGCTTTCTATTCTCAAAGGGCAGCATTTATTTAAAAACTAATGGTAATTTACTTGTTCACGGGTGTATACCTTTAACTAATGATGGTGACTTTATGTCTATGAAAATTGACAATCATGAGTATAAAGGAAAAGCATTAATGGACAAGATGGAATCTTATATTAGAAAAGGATATTTCTTTGATAAAAATCATCCAGAAAAAGAATATGGAAAAGACATGATGTGGTATTTATGGACAGGCAGATGCTCATCATTATTTGGAAAAGATGATATGACCACATATGAAAGATATTTTATAGAGGAAAAAGAAGCCCAAAGAGAAAATAAAAATCCATACTATACATTAAGAGAAGAAGACGAAATTTTAAAGAGGATTTTTAATGAGTTTGATTTAGATTTTGAAAGCGGGCACATAATCAATGGGCATGTGCCTGTTAAGAGTAAAAATGGTGAAAGCCCATTAAAAGCAGGTGGAAGAATTTTAGCTATTGATGGTGGCTTTTCTAGAGCTTACCAAGGAAAAACAGGAATAGCGGGATATACTTTAATATACAACTCACAAATGATGCAATTAGTATCACATGAGCCCTTCTCATCAGCAGAAGACTCTATATTTAATGAAAAAGATATATTATCTACATCAATAATTGTGGAAAATAGAGTAAATAGAATGTTTGTAAGAGATACTTATGATGGAATGAAAATACAGCAAGAAGTAAATGATTTGAAGATGTTAATAATTGCTTACAAAAAAGGTCTTATTAAAGAAGTTTAAATCAAATAGAAAATGTTAATGAGCTATGTTATTAAAAATTAGTAAATAGCTCATTTTTATTTAAAAATAAAATACTAAACCTTAATAAAAAAATAATTTATTGTATAAAGATAATCTAGAAATTGACGTATTATAAAAATAAAAAGGTTGAGGAGAATATATGATTAATAGTATTGACTTATTAAAATACCAGCTAAGTAATTCTTTGACTGGTTTAAATAAATGTAGTTGTGAATCTAGTAGTAATTCTTTTGACATGGTAATGATAAGTTTGTTAAAAGCAATCTCTACAACTAACTCACAAAATATAAATATAAATATAAACTTGAATAATAAAAATCTTGAAAATGTCTCAGGATTAGAAACATTAAATAGCAGTCAAAATACAAATAAAATAAAAGCAACAAATAAAGATAAAAGCGTAAATGAAAGAATTGAAAATGCCGTGGAAAAATGTGCAAAAAAATACGGGGTAAATGAAAATTTAATTAAAGCAATAATCAAAGTTGAATCTAATTTTAATCCTAATTGTGTGTCTGGTGCTGGAGCAAAAGGCTTAATGCAGTTAATGCCATTTAATTGTATTGACTTAGGAGTCAAAAATCCATTTAACATTGAGCAAAATATAGACGGTGGGACAAGACATATAAAAGAATATCTAGATATGTATGGCGGAGATGAACGAATGGCATTGATGGCTTATAATGGAGGACCGGGAAGAATGGCTAGCAGAGGAGTTAAATCAATCAATGATTTATATAAAATGCCAAAAGAAACTCAAAACTATGTACCAAAAGTAATGAAATACTATAAAGGATAATAATTAAAATATTTATAATTATAGAGGATAAATATGAAAGTAGAACATGTAGGTATAAATAGGAATATTAATACTATAGAAAATAGAGGAAATAAACAAAAAAGTAGCTTTAATGATAGTTTTAATCTGGCGAATAGATTTAAAAGTAAAGAAGAGATAGAATCATATATAAAAGAAATAAAGTCAATTGGCGAAAAAGTAGTGGCAAATCAAAACTATAGCGATGTGGTAAATTACAAAAAAGCTATTAAGTCATATTTAAAATCAGTTGTGGATTATATGTATAGTTTAAATCAAGATTCTAGTTTTTGGGATGGGAATTACTTCAAAACAGTAAAAATAGTAGATGAAAAATTAGAAGGTATTACTAAAGAATTATTATATGATCAGAAAGATAATATAAATTTGGCCACAAAAATAGATGAAATAAATGGGCTTTTAGTCGATATGTATTTATAAAGGAGGAAATATGAATAATATTTATTCAGTAGAATTTGAACAATTAGTAGAAGGTGAAAAAATACCAACTGATAGTGCAAATCAAATATTTGGAGCGCTTATGGATATAACCATATCTATGGGAAGTGCTAAGGAAAAAATTGGTAAAATTGCAAACTATAAAGTGGGAGATATAATAGTGCTTGATAAGCATGTTGAAGAAACACTTGATATAAATGTTAACGGAAAAATGATAGCAAGTGGAGAAAGTATAATTATAGAAAATAAATTAGCAGTTAGGCTTTCACAGATTAAAAGTGTAAATCAAGATATTTAGTTAATACAAGGAGGTGCACTATGAAAATTAATAGTATTAAATTTACAAATATTGACAATGTTTATAAAACTAAAAAATTGGGAGTTGAAAATATAAATAATAAAAATAATAAATCAGATTCAGTACAAATATCAGATTTGGGAAAATATTTAAATGAAGTAAATATAAGCAAAGAAGATGTAAATATGGATAAAGTGAATGATATAAAAAAACGAATTGAAAATGGAACATATTCAGTAGATTCAAAAGCTTTAGCAAAAAAAATAATAGAAAGGATGGAAGGTGATAATAATTGAATTCACAGTTAAAAGTAATAATATTTGAAGAAAAAAATATTATTAAAAATTTATTAACTCTTTTAGACGAACAGTACAACTTTATAATAGATAAAGATGTTATAAAGATGGATAAAATTGCAAAAGAATTAGATGAAGTAGCAAAAAATTTAGCAAGAATAGAAATAAAAAGAAGAAATATTATGGGTAGTGAATCTAGTATGAAAGAAGTGGTGGAAGCTAGTAATGATGAAAAAATAAAGCAAGCTTATGAAGAAATACAAGCTACTTTAAAAATGATAGAAATACAAAAAGAAGCAAATGAAATACTTATAAAACAAAGATTATTCTTTACTAAAAAAATGATAAATTGTCTCAAGCCCAACAAAGGAATAGGTACATATAATGCTTATGGGCAAGTAGGTAAATAAGATAGGGGGATATATATGGCTGGATTATTAGGGAGTTTACACTCAGCTAAATCGGGAATGAATGTAAGTCAGGCGTCGATACAGACTACATCCCATAATATTAACAATATGAATACACCTGGATATACTAGGCAAAGAGTAGAACAAAGTGCAAAAAGTGCTTATAGTAACCCAGGTTTTAATAGTAGTCTTGGAGCAGGTCAATTAGGGACAGGTGTAGAGGCTACTAATATTATGAGAATAAGAAATACTTTTTATGACTATCAGTATAGGAGCGAATCTCATAACTATGGCGAAATAAGTACGAAATATCAATACTATACAAATATGGAAACTATATTTAATGAGCCTTCAGAAACATCAATCTCAGCATCGATAGCGAACTACTTTTCTAGTTGGCAAGAATTATCAAAGAACCCTACAGATGTAGGATCTAAGGATATTATGGTTCAAAATACTAAATATCTTGCAGATAATATTAGCAATATAAAGAAAAAGTTAGATAGTTTGGTACAACAGGCGGATAAGAAGCTTAACGAAGATATTGAAGAAGTAAACAATATGCTTAAGCAACTTAAAAAATTAGACAAACAGATAAAAATAGTTGAAGGTAGTGGGAAAACACCTAATGACTTGATGGATGAAAGAGATAAAGTTTTAGATGATCTAAGTATGAAACTAGATTTAAATAACGATGATGTTAAAAAGCTTTTGGAAAATACATACGATGCGGATGGTAATTTTACGCCTTTAACTGTAGATGATATCAAAGGTTTGGATAATGTATCAGGAGAAATACAAGGTTCTTTAGATATGATAGATAAAATAGATGAATATACCACAAGTTTAACAGACTTAGCAAAGGGTATAGCTGAAGGTGTTAATAAAGTCCTTGCAGATGGAGGTGCTAAACCATCTGACTTATTTATATTTGATGCCAGTAAAGACCCTATATTAAGTGTAAATAAGGATTTATCAGATAATCCTAGAGCGTTTGAGATTTCAACAGAGACAGCCTTAGCAATGTATAAATTAAAGGATGAAAAAATAACTATAGGAGGGGAAACAACTACTATAGATAAATTCTATAATCAAATGATACAAAAATTAGGTAATGAATCACAAGAAGTAATAAGACAAGAACGTAATCAAAGTAAAATAATTAAAGAAATAGATAATACAAGATTAAATACATCAGGAGTATCTATGGATGAAGAAATGGTAAATTTAATACAATTCCAACATGCATATAGCGCCAGTGCAAAAGTGGTATCTACTATAGATAGTCTTTTAGATGTAGTTATAAATGGACTAAAGAGATAGGGGGATAAATATGAGAATAACAAATACTTCAATGATAAGGAATCATATGTATGACACTCAAGAAAATTTAACTAGAATGAATAAAATAAATGAGCAGATAAATTCTAGTAAAATGATAAATAGAGTTTCGGATGATCCACATAAAGCTATAAGAATAATGAACTTAAACAATGAAATAAGATATACAGAAAAATATAACTATAATATTGATGAGACAGTTGGATGGATGGACACAACAGACGGATCTTTAGACCATTTGGGTAATATGCTTGGAGATATAAAAGATGATATATTAAAGGTTGGAAATGGTGTATATTCTGATGAAGAGTTTAAGGCCATTCAAGCTGAAATAAATGAAAAAATAAAAGAAATTGCCGATGTAATGAATACCACTTATGGTGGAAAATACATGTTTGGTGGGACTAATGTGGATGAGCCACCTATAACAATGGAAAATAAAGATGGTGTAGTTACTTTAAAAATTAATCCAAATTCAAATATGGGTGATTTAAGAGCAGATATATCCGATGGTATAAACATAGATTATAATATATCAGCGGGTGAGATTTTTAATGGAAAAGACAATAATGGTAAATCAGTAGATTTTCTTGAAGAAATCAATAATGTATCTAAACTTATGGATAAAATAACAAATGGAACTGATGATGAAAAAAGTAAGGCAAAAGAACAATTATTAGGAACAACTAAGGATAATATAGATAACTTGTATAATCATGCACTAGATGAAAGAACTTCTTTAGGTGTTAGAGTTAGTACAGCAGAAAAGGTAAAGGAACTTAATGAAGAAAACATATTAAATATGAAGGGAGTATTATCTCTAGACCAAGATGTAAATCAAGTTGAAAAATTTATAGAGTTGAAATCAGCTGAGTTAGTATATCAAGCATCTATAAAAGTAGGTACTACATTAATGCAACCTACTATATTAGATTATCTATAAAATGTGGGAGGGATCTATGCAAATATTTTTTGAAAAAGGAATACCGGGACTTGAAAAATATAGGAAATTTGAAGTAAGTCAAGTTGAAAGCAACGAAAAATTTAAGTTAATAATATCTATAGAAGATTCAAATATTGGATTTATAGCCATATCTCCATTTGAAATTAAAAAAGATTATGAACTAAATTTAAGTGACGATATAATAAAAGAATTACAAATAGATAGTCCAAAAGATGTGTTAGTATTAAATCTAATAACTCTAGGAAAGACTTTAGAAAAAAGCACAGTTAATTTAAAAGCTCCTGTTATTATAAATATAAAAAATAATAAAGGTAAGCAATTAATATTGCAAGATGATAAGTATAACATAAAAGAACCTTTAGTATAAGGAGTGGGATGATGTTAGTAATTACTAGAAAAAAGGAAGAATCTTTATTGATTGGTGATGATATTGAAATAAAGATAGTAAAAATAGATGATGGAAGTGTAAAAATTGCAATAGATGCCCCAAAGGACAAAATTATACTTAGAAAAGAAGTATATGAAAATGTAAGAAAAGAAAATGCTAAAGCAGTTGCAAATACAAATGAAATATTAAAGTTGTTAAAGTAAGGAAGGAAGATTTATGTATACATCAAACCCGTATAATACATACAAGCAAAATTCAGTAAATATGGCATCAAAGGAAAAGTTACTATTGATGCTATTAGATGGTGCTGTAAAATATACAAAGATAGCAAAAGTAGCAATACAAGAAAAAGACATGGCTAGAGCTCATAAGGAATTGATTCGTGTCCAAGATATATTTTTAGAATTAATGGTTACAATGGATAAAAGTGCTGGGAAGTATATGGAAGAACTATACAATTTATATGATTTTATAAAAAATGAACTTGGAAGAGCGAATATAAAGAAAGATGTAAATATAATTGATAATATATTACCTATAATAGAAGAAATAAGAGATATATGGTATGAAGCAGATAAAAAGATAAAAACTGGGAAGTAGGAGGGGATTCTTATGTCAAGTGTTAGTGGAATAAGGTTACCTGGTTTAGCGACAGGTATGGATACTGAAACGATGGTAAAACAAATGCTTACTGGAGAACAAAATAAAATAGACAAAGCTAAGCAAAAAGAGCAAACTTTAAAATGGCAACAAGAAATTTATAGAGAAGTTATAAATGATGTAAAAGGTTTTAATGACAAATATTTTAGTTTCACATCTAAAGACTCCATATTAGTTAGTAGTGCTTGGAATACGTTAACTGTAAGTAGCTCTAATTCAAATGTGATGACTGCAACAGGTACGCCTGGAGCAAACCATGTTGATTATAAATTTGATGTAAAAAAATTAGCTCAACCTCCTAGAGCAGAATCATCTAAGGCTACAAATAAAACAAATAGTCTAAAAGATTTAGGCTTATCAGGAGAAACTACATTTGTAATTAGATATGGAGATGGAGAAAACGAGGTTTCAAAACCTATAACAATAAGAACTGAGAATACATATAAGAAAGAAACTGTACCAATACAAAAAGTAGATGTAGACGGAAAACCAATGGTAGATGCCGATGGGAAACCAGTTTATGTACAAAAAGTAGATGTAGATGGAAAGCCAATGGTAGATGCCGATGGAAAACCGGTTTATGAAACAAAAGAAATAGATGTACTAGATCAACCAGCTGATACTATAGAAACTTTAGTGAAAAAAATAAACAATAGCACGTCGGGAGAAGTAAAAGCATCTTATAGCGAAATGACAGGTAAGTTTACTATAGAATCTTCTAAGACGGGAAGTAACAGTTCTCTTAAAATAGTTTCGGAAGATGGGAAAACTGAAAGTGGGTCTTTAGATTTTTTAGGATTTGGTGGAAAAACTTTCATAGGGACTAATTCACAAGTAGTGGTAACATCAAAAGATGGTTCCTTTACAAAAACTTTAGAAGAACAATCAAACTCATTTACTATTGATGGTATAAAATACAATGTTCATTCAACAGGAACATCTGAATTAACTTCAAAACAAGATGTTCAGCCTGTAGTGGATAAAATGAAAGCCTTTGTAGAAGATTATAACAAAATAATGGAAAAAATGTATGATACTTTAATACAAAAACCAAATAGAGACTATCCACCATTGACTGAAGCTCAAAAAGAAGATATGGATGAAGATGAGATAAAAAAATGGGAAGAAAAGGCTAGAGAGGGTCTGCTTAGAAATGACTCTGATATGAGAAAATTCATGGATGATATGCAAAGAGCTATATTTGGAGATAATATGCCAATATTAAATGAAATGGGATTAACATCTCATGAAAACTATAACAAAAGAGGTCAAATATCTTTAGATGAGACTAAATTTATAAAAGCATTAGAAAATAATTCTGATAAAGTATATGATATGTTTGCAAAAGGAAGCTCAAGTGTTATGGAAAATATGAAAGGTACCATAGGTAAGTATGTAGGTAACTCTTCTTCTATTTTTGCTAAAAAAGCTGGCCTTGATAAAACTGCATCAGCAGCTAATAATTTTTATTCAGAACAATTAAAAAAACAAGCACAGGCTATAAAAGAGCTACAAAGAAAAATGAATGATAAAGAAAATGATTTATACAAGAAGTTTGGATTATTAGAGTCGAATATGAATAAATTTAATTCTCAAATGAATTATTTCGCACAAATGTAAGTTTGGGGGGGATATTATATGACAGAAAAAATTAGTTTATATAAAGATATATCATTACAAATTGTTGAATCATTAAAAAATGAAGATATATATGCATTAGAAAAATTATTAAATAAAAGGCAAGAAATATTAGATAATCAAATTAATAATAATGAATTTAAACAGAAGTTAATTAATGAAGGAATTATTGATATAGATAGACAGATAGAAGAGCTTTTAAAAGATAATATGGCAAAAATAAAGCAAGAAATAAAAGAATATAGACTATCAAAACAGGTTAATAACTCATATGTGAATTACAATAACAGAAATTTAAATATTTTTAATAAAAAAGTATAAAGTATTTTAAAAGTATGCCGAATAAATATAATGTAAGCAATGCTTGGCCAAGTATTTGTATAAAAAATAAGACAAGGATGTCGTAAAAACTAGGGAGAGTATAAAATGAGAATAAACACTAATTTAAATGCTATGATATCAACAAATCAAATGGCAAAAAACACTGCTTTAGCAGGAAATTCTATGGAGAAATTATCTACAGGTTTAAGAATAACTAAAGCTGGAGATGATGCTGCAGGACTTGCTATATCTGAGAAAATGAGATCTCAAATAAGAGGTATGGAACAAGCTGATAGAAACGTACAAGATGGTGTATCTATGGTACAAACTGCAGAAGGTGCATTAGAAGAAGCAGGAAATATAGTTCAAAGAATGAGAGAGTTAGGAATACAAGCTGGTAACTCAACATTAGAAACTGCTGATAGAGATAAAATATCTTTAGAATTAGGTCAATTAAAAGAAGAAATAGGTAAGATAGCTTCAGATACTAAGTTCAATAATACTACAGTATTTAGTGCTAGTACAGTAACAATACAAGCTGGTGCTAATGCTGAAACAAGAACATTCGCAGTAGGAACTTTAGCTACTACAGTAACTTCAGATGTAGCTGATACTACAAAAGCAGCAGCAGTAGTTACAGCAGCAACTACTGACTTAGCAACTATAAACGCATCAAGAGCTAAATTAGGAGCAGTACAAAATAGATTAGAGTACACTTCTTCAAACTTAACAACATCAACAGAAAACTTATCTGCAGCAGAATCAAGAATAAGAGACGTAGATGTTGCTAAAGAAATGGTTAAGTTATCTAAGTTTAACATATTAACTCAAGCTTCTCAAGCTATGGTAGCTCAAGCTAAACAACAACCAGAACAAGTAACTCAATTATTAAGATAATTAAACTTGAATTAACTTTAAAACTAAGAGGGTAAAGCGTATGCTTTACTCTTTATTTTTAAAGTTAATTAGCTTGAAAGGAAGAATAATATGTTATTAAGCATAGTGTTGATGATAAAGAATGAAGAAAAATTTTTAGGCAAAACATTAAAAGCATTAAATAAAATAAGAGAAGAAGTTGAAAATGAATTAATAATACTAGATACAGGATCTATAGATAAAAGTGTTGAAATAGCTAAATTATATACTGATAAAGTTTATTTTGAATCGTGGAATGATAACTTTGCTGATATGAGGAATAAATCAATAAGTTATGCAAATGGTGAATGGATACTTATTTTAGATGCAGATGAAGAGCTAATAGAATGTGAAAAAATGATTAGTTTTTTCAAAACAGGTTTACATAAAAAATATAACTCAGCATCTGTAGAGTTAAAAAATATAAACTCTGAAGATGGTAAATCTTATAGCAAATCTGTAAATCTAAGATTATTTAAAAGAAAAGGTTTTGGATATGAGGGGGCAATACATGAACAACCTATGTATAAAGAACCTATATACAACAATATAGCTGTATTTAATCATTATGGTTATCTATATGTAGATGAGGAATTTAAAAATAAGAAGCTTAAGAGAAATGAAAAAATTTTATTAAAAGAATTAAAAAAAAATCCTAATAATCCATATATAAATTTTCAATTAGGTAAAAATTTTATGGCAATAAACAAAAAAGAAGAAGCACTATATTATATGGAAAAATCTATGAATTTATATAGGTCATGGGAAAATATACCGTCATATGCTTATTCTAATTTAGCAAAATTTTATATTGAATTAAAACAATTTGATAAGTGTGAAAAAATTTGTTTAGAATATTTGCAAAAAAAGGATGATAAAAATATAGATATATATTATTTCTTGGCACTTAGTCAAAGTTTCTTATATAAGTATGAAGAAAGTTTAAATAGCTATGAAAGATATATATATTTAGTAGATAATTATGAGATATCAATACAAGCAAATAGTATATATGCTGATGGAATAACTATAGGATTAAAAGAAAATGCACAAAAGAATATACTTAAAAATTGTTACTATTTAAAACGATATAATCAAGTAATTGAAAAATATAAAAATATGGATTTTGAAGAAATGAAAGATGTATATGATATTTTATTTGAAAGTTTATATCATGTAAATGAAGTAGATAAAATATTGAATATATACAAAAACAAAATGTCATCAATAATAGATACAAAATACCTAGAATCTAGCTTAGAAAAAATAATATTAAAAATAAAAGAAATTGATAAAATCGAACTATATAAAGCTTTATCAAATATCGAAAATAATTATGGTTCGTTAAATAAAGTGAGATTAGGAGAACAATTCACAGTAAAAGAATTAAATAATTTATTATTAATCGGAAAGCAATCATATTATGGTGATATTATATATTATGCTATTAATAATAATTTAGACATATTAGCATTATTACAAAATGTAAGTTACTCATATATGCAAGATTATTTTAATTATATAATTTGTAATAATCGAGATTGTTTGTTGCAATTATATAATTGGCTCTTAAAAGAACCTAATACATTAAATTTAAATAAATTAAATATATATAGTTGTCTGTTGAAAGCTTTATTAGAAGGTGGAAGTTTTGATAATGAAAAGTACGAAAAAATATTTTATATGTATATAACGTATAGATATAATTTTATAAAACAAGTATATAATAAAAATTTATCAGATGAAGAAATAATATATTTATTAAAAGATAAAGAAGAGGAGTTTGTGGTTAAGGTTAATTCAATACAAAAATTGAAAGAAAAAGATCCTATAAAATATATAAAGGAAATAAAAATATTAATTACAGATAATGAACAATATAAAAAATCAATACAAATACTGATTGATAAATTCAGTAAAGCATTTAATGAAAGTAGAGAAATAAAAGAACTTAAGAAACAGTACAAGTCACTTATTGAAAATAATATAAAACTAGGAAATATAAATGATGCATTGACTATGATAAATGAGTATGAAACCATGTACTACGAGGATTGTGAAGTATTAAATATGAAAGCTATTATATATTTATTAAATAATAATTACGAAAAATCAGAAATACTATTGAAAAAATCGTTTATTTTAGATTGTTCAAATGTAAATACAATTTTTAATATAGCTTATTTGAAAGAAGTGAAGCATGAAAAAAAAGAGGCAATAATGTTTTACGATAAAATAATAAATACTAGTGAAGATGATAAATTAATTTTAGAAGCTAAAGAAAAGATTAAACTATTGATAGAAAGTTAAAATGTTACTAAAGGAGTTTGGGGATATGATTACGTTAAATCAGATAAGAGAAACTATAATAAAAAATGATCAAGAATTAGATGAAATGATAGCAGAATACTTTATTCAAAAACATTTATCAAAAAAGAAAGAAGAGAAAGAAAAAAGTGAAAAAGAGTTAGATATATATATAAAAACAGTAAAAAAGAGTATAGAAGAATTAATAAATGAGAATAAATTAAGTCAAGCAAAAGAACTATTGGAACAATATAAAGATATAATTAAGGATGATATTACCATTTACAGTATGGATGGTATAATTTGCATGCAGGAAGGAAATTTAGAAGACGCATATGAATATTTTAAACATGGTCTTGAAATAGATAAAGATAATGTGGATTTATTATATAATATGGCATATATTAATATATTAACAGGAAATAAAGAAGAAGCGGTTAAGTATTATATGGAATGCTTAAATATAACAAATGATGAAGAATTAATAGAGGAAATTAAGAATACAATAAATCAATTAAATGAAATGGAAAAAAATACTTCGGATATTTTAACAATTATTACTTTAGGTATAGCTGAAGACGATGTTATATTCAATAAACTAAGAAAGCAAAATAATAATATTATACAGATAATAGAAAATAACGAGATACAATATGAAAATAAATTTATAAAAGATGGTATTAATATATATGAAATAAATTCAAATAAATATAGCGAAATACTTGAGTATACAATTAGAAGACATGAGAACTGTGTAATAATATGTGGAGATATTGATAAGGCACAAATTTCACTTAATCAAAAAGATTACGCTAAAGTAGTATATTATACAAATAGTAATATCTATACTGATAAAAATGATTGTATAAATCATAATATAAATATATATTTTGATAAAGAAATGTGCGATAACTGTGATTTAATACTAACTAATGATGTGATGGTATTTAATTATAAGACAATAATAGAAAAAAGAAATAATACGTATTATATTGATAATAGTGAAACTGAATTTGATATATCAAATTTAATAGGTGAAACAAATATAAAATATTTAATGAATTCTCATGATAGATTAAAAGAAAAGATTGCAGAAACAGAAAATGAATATGAAAAGTCACTATATATACTAGCAGCTGGATGTGAGAATATAGAAGATTATATAGAAATAGCAAAATATATTTATGATAAATACAAAACAGAGGAAATGTATCAAATATACTTAAGTTTGTTGGCTGAAAATAAAGATTATTTAAATTTATGTGCATTGGCAATAAATAGTGAGCATTGTAGTGATGTTATTAAAGTAGAATTAATGTATTTAAATGCTGCAAAAGAATATGATTTAATAGAATTTATAGCTAATTTGTCTATAAAAAACTATAAAAAAGTAGATGAAATGTCTGATCAGCATTTAGAGTATAAGATTGCAAATTATTATTTTGAGTTAAATCAATTTGATAGAGCATATGACAAATATATAAATGTATTATCTCAAAGTACCAATTTAGTTAATTCTCCGCTATTAAATAGAAACGTAGCTTATCTAATGTATGCTATGGGAAATGATGAATATGAAATATATTATGATGCATACAAATCATTAATTGAATGTCTATATGATAATAAGGAGTGCGTACATGAAAGTTAGTATAATAATACCTGTTTATAATGTGGAAAAATATTTAGAAGAATGTTTAGATAGTGCCGTTAGCCAAACGCTAAAGGATATTGAGATAATATGTATTAATGATGGATCAACAGATTCAAGTGAAGAGATACTTAATAATTATAAAAAAAACTACAGCAATATAAAAATAATAAATCAAGAGAATAAGGGTCTTAGTAGTGCCAGAAATTGCGGTTTAAAAATAGCAAAGGGAGAATACATATATTTTCTAGATAGTGATGATTATATTGACTTAAAAGCAATGGAAATCTGTTACGTAGAAGCGAAAACAAATAAGTTAGATATACTGACATTTGATGCTGAATGCTTCATTGATGATGAGTATAGTGATAATGTTGTAGCTGAAAATTATGATAGGAGTAATATATTAGAATCAAGGGTAATGGATGGTGAAGAATTTTATATTTACTCAAATGAAAAAGGAGGATATAGATCACCAGTATGGCTTAATTTATATAGACGTAAATATATAGAAAATAATAAATTGTATTTTTATGATGGTATATTGCATGAAGATGAAATACATACAATTGAAAGTTTTATAAAAGCTAATAGAATAAAATATATAAACAATAAATTATTTATAAGACGAATTAGGTCTAATTCTATAATGACATCTCCAATTAGTGAAAAAAGAATTTATAGTAATAAAGTGATTGCAGAAGAAACTTATAAATTCTATTGTCATTATAAATTAAAACAAATAACTAAGGAAATATTAATAAGATGGATTACTCTATATTACTCAAATAGTATTAGATTCTGTGACTCTTTAGGTTTGAGATGTAAGAGAGATGAAATAGTCAAAGAAATAAAAGAAAAAAATGAAATAAAAGATATTAATTTAGAAATTCAGATAAATAATCCGGAATTATATTACGATCTACATTATTTAAAAAGCAATAGGAAAAATGAACTCTATCTGTATAAAAATATGAAAAAAATTATTTATATGTCAATACCTACTCATGGAAATTTAGGTGATCATGCTATTGTGTACTCATCTATACAAATATTAAAGGAAAAATATCCTCATCATAAGATTATAAAAATAAATTATGAAGATACATATTTATATATAGATGTAATAAAGGACATCATTGGTATAAATGATTTTGTAGTTCTTCCAGGTGGAGGTAATATGGGAAATCACTATATATGGGAAGAACAAGTTAGAAGGCATATAATATCAAATCTAATAAATATACCTATAATATCATTCCCTCAAACAATATATTTTTCTGATGATGAAGAAGGTAGAAAGGAATTTAATCTTACGAAGAAGATATATAATAGTCATAGCAACCTTATATTATTAGCGAGAGAAGAAACCTCATTTAACATTATGAAGAAAAATTTCCTAAATTGTAAAGTTGAGTTATGTCCTGATATTGTGTTTTACTTAAATAATAAGTTAGATATTGAAAAAGAATGTTTAGATAGAAAATATATAACGGTGTTTTTTAGAAAAGATAAAGAAAGCTACTATAGTATAAATGATAAACATAAATTGATACAAGGTATAAAAAATACATTTGATGTTTTTGAAAGCGATACTGTTGTAAATTATAAAGTGAATGGTATAACTAGACAAAATGAGTTGTTTAAGCTTTGGAGAAAATTTTATAAATCAAAAGTAGTTATAACTGATAGACTACATGGTATGATATTCGCAGCGATTACTAAAACACCTTGTATAGTTTTAAGAAGTTTGGATTACAAAGTTATTAAAAGCTATGAATGGATTAGTTCATTAAATTATATTAAAATGACAGATAATATTAGCTTGGATAATATAAAGAATCTTATAACTGAACTTGAAGCTATAGAAAAGAAAGATGATTTTTGTTTTGATGATAAATACTTAATGATATTAAAAGATGTATTAAATAAAAATTTAGAAGTAGAATTAGTTTAATAATTGATTCAAGATTAAATATATGAAGAGAGAGGGGATTATTGTGGAAAAGCTAAAGAGATTTATTGACTGTTATGTTCCTGTAGAAATGTGTAATTTAAGATGCCATTATTGTTATATAACTCAAAAGAGTAAATTTAACAATAAAATTTTAAAATTAAAGTACTCTCCTAAAGAGATTAGAAAAGCTTTGTCTACAGAAAGATTAGAAGGTAAATGTTTGATAAATTTGTGTGCAGGAGGGGAAACCTTATTATCCAGTGAAGTGATTGAGTTAATAAAAGAGTTATTAGAAGAAGGTCACTATGTCATGGTTGTTACAAATGGAACGGTGTCAAAAAGATTAGACGAAATATGTGAACTTGATTCTGAATTATTAAAAAGATTATTTTTTAAATTTTCTTTTCATTATTTAGAGTTAATTAGGCTTAATAAAATTAATGATTATTTTGACAATATCGAAAAAGTTAAAAATAAGGGGTGTTCTTTTACAGTAGAAATAACACCTAGTGATGAACTTATACCTCATATAGAAGATATTAAGAAAATTTGTTTAGAAAGATTAGGGGCTTTATGTCATATAACGATAGGTAGGGATGATAGAAAACCTGGTATTGATATATTATCAGATTATTCTTTTGAAGAATATAATGAGATTTGGAGTACATTTGAATCCAACTTATTTGATTATAAAGTAAGTATATTTTATAAAGAAAGAAAAGAATTTTGTTATGCAGGTGATTGGAGTGTATATATTAATTTAGGGACAGGTTCACTAAGACAGTGTTATTGTGGAATAGAATTAGATAATATATTTAATGATATTAGTAAGCCACTAACTTTTAATGCAATTGGATATGAATGTAGTCAACCACATTGCTACAATGGACATGCATTTCTAGCGTTAGGTGTTATTCCAGAATTAGATTCGCCTACATATGCAGAATTAAGAAATAGGTTTAATAGTAATTGTCAGGGATGGCTAAATAAAGAGATGAAAGCATTCATGAGTCAAAAATTAAAAGACAATAATGAAGAATATGCAGAATTAAAAAAAGAAGCAAATTATATAAGAAATAGCTTTTTAAGAAAAGGGAAATTATAATTTTAATATTGTAACATTCATGATTAACAAATAAAATTAATAAAACACCTAGATAGAATCTTATCATATAAGATATTATTTGGGTGTATTTAAATTTATAAAGAATATTGACTATATGTCGTAGTATATAATATAAGCTATAATTTGTTGGAAAAATTATAACGATGCCACTAATTACAAGTAGTAATAATTAACATAGACATAATATTGACATCATTAAAAATAAATATATAGATTTAACTACCTAATAATATAAAAATGTAAATATTTATGAAATTATTTTAACGTATAGTGAGGGTATAAATTATGATAATAACAGGAGAAAAAGTATTTTTGAAAACTTATGACAAGAAAATAAATCAAGAAGTAAATTGTGAAAATGATGTTAGTAAGTTAATTAATGTTCAAAATGAAGAAATTAAAAATATTAAAGTTAATAGAAAAAGTAGTAAGACAAGCAATAATGATATTTATAAAAATATAAAAGATAAAGCAGCTATATTAAAAAATGACAAGAGAAATATACAAGAAAAAGTGTCTTTTATACAGATTCAAGAACAAAAAGTTGATAATATGGAAAAAAAATTAACTGATCTTAAATTGTATTATTTACAGACCATGGAAAATGGTAAGCAAGAAGAGGCTAAGGAAAAAATAAAAATAAGAAAAATACAAAAGCAAGTAAATCAGTTAAGTGATGAGTATGAATCAGAAATAGTAGAGTTAAAAGATTCTGAACAGATATTGGAATCTTTAGGTGAATGTCTTAAAAAGATAAACGATATAAAGGGAAAGCTTGCTCAACATAAAGCTAAATTACTAAACTTAGAACATTTGATAAATCAAAATAAAACAGAATTAGAATGTGCTGAAAGTATTGTAGAAAAATATGGCGACTCAGAAGATCATATAAGCGAAAATACAATTAATAATCCTCTTGATTTTGTTTTTATTCAAGGTGATATAGCTGTAGGGATTATTGTAGATATTATGATATAATATAAATATAATTTAATTATAAATTATAAAACTTTTTATTTTTCATAATCCAACTTTGTTTTTTGAAAAAATAGTATATATTACTATTTTTTTCGTGGGTTTTATTGAAAAAAGTTAGGAAATATGGTATTTTATACATAAAAGTAATATATTGGCAAATTTGGAGAAATCCAAAGACGCAAAGCTAAAGGGGCTACGGTAGAATAAATTATTTAAATAATATAATTTTACTACGCCAGCCAGTTGCCTAAGAATTTACATTCTTTGTTATTATAATTATTCCTTGAATATTTATATAAGAGTTTTTATAAATATTGTGTATATTAAAGGGAATTTTATGATATTTTCGATGGTGACTATCCTTATTTGTTTGGGATAGTTTTTTTATTGTTTACACATATATACAGAATAGTGACTATTTTCAAAAAACTTAAATAAATAAAATAATTTTTTTATAAAGCTTAAGTAAATAAATAAATAATGGAAAAAATAATTAAAATGTAAAAAAAAGTCGGTAAAAAAGTCGAAAAAATATATTTTTTTAAAAACAAATAACGGGAAAAAGTGTATAATAGAAGAGGCAATAGTAAAAAATGTCAAAAATTCATATTTATGTAAAAATAAAGTTACATGAGGGTACATAAATAAAATAGTGAATTTAATTTGATTTATAATTGAAATTTAAAAATGTATGTGAAATGTAGTTTTAGGGTAAATAAGTTGAAAATACTATTATGATAGTTGTTCAAATTAGGAAATTAGGGAGGTATATATGGAAATATACAGTTTGATGAAAATGGGATTGGATGCGACAGAGTTGAGAAGTAAGGTAATCGCAAACAACATTGCCAATATAAATACTGTAGGGTATGAGAGGAAATATGTTAATTTTGAAAATACATTAACGGACAAATTAGAAGATGCCAAAATTGAAGTTAAAACAGAGAAAAATACATCTATGAGGGAAGATGGAAATAATGTCGATCTTGAAAATGAAAAAGTAAATCAAGCTGCTACAACTCTACAATATAATGCCTTAGTTAGTTTAACTAATACAAAAATTGCAATGACAAAAAGTATAATTTCAGGGAGGTAAATAAATGAGTATTTTTAGTGGGATGAGAATCAGTGCCAGTGGTTTATCAGCAGAGCGTATGAGGATGGATGTTATATCTTCTAATATAGCAAATGTTAAAACAACAAGAACTGAGAATGGAGATGCCTATAAACGTAAAATAGCTACATTTGAAGAAAATTACGATGAAAAACTAGGAATGCTTGGGGTAAAGACTGCATCAATACAAAATGATAGTTCGCCTATGAATAGAGTGTATGAACCAAGTCATCCAGATGCAGATGAAGAAGGATATGTAGAATATCCAAATGTTGATTTACTAGTAGAAATGACTGATTTAATATCAGCATCGAGATCATATGAATCAAATATAGATACATTAAATGCACAAAAAAATATGATTTCAAAAGCTTTAGAAATTGGAAAGTAAGGGGGGATTAGATGCAAGGTATAGAGAGTATAAATATAAATTCTGATATATTTTCTAATATAATAGATAACAATTATACGAACAAAAATTTAAAAGAACAACCAATTAACGATTCAAAAATTAAATTTGATGATGTTATATCACAAGCTATTAATAAAGTTAATGGAACTCAGGTAGACGCAAATAATATGGTAGAAGCTCTTGTAAAGGGAAAAGATGTTTCTATGCATGATGTAATGTTATCAATGCAGGAGTCCCAAATATCAATGCAACTTATGTTAGAAACAAGAAATAAATTATTTGAGGCTTACAAGGAATTAAGCGGAGTGCAACTGTAGCCTATAAATAAGGAGCAAACACATGGAATTTAAAGGAATTATAAGCAAAGTAAAAGATATTTTTCAGAAGAAAAAGGAACAATTTAAGGAACTTAAAAAAGAAAAGAAAATAGCAATTGTAGTAGGGATTATAGCACTTGTATTGGCTTTAGTCTTTGGAGCTAAGTATATAAATGATAGTAAATATCAACTTCTTTTTTCAGGTTTAACATCAGATGATGCAGTTTCAATTACTAAGGAACTTGAAAATCAAGGTGTTGAAATGAAGATTGAAGGAGATAGTATTTATGTACCAAAGGAACAAGTAGATAAGTTAAGGCTTGAGCTATCAGGAAACATTTCAAATGGATCAAAAGGATTTGAATTGATGGATGAAACTTCTTCATTTGGTCTTACAGATGAAGAATTTAGTATTAAAAAACAAAGAATGGTTCAAGGAGAAATAGAAAAGACTATAAAGACTTTTCAACAGGTTGAGGATGCTAGAGTCAACATAACTCAAGGTCAAGAGTCTGTGTTTTCAGACGAAGGAACTCCTGGGAGTGCGGCTGTAGCCCTAACTTTGAAGGCAGGTCAATCACTAGAACCATCACAAATAAGGTCGATTATGTCATTAGTCTCTGCAAGTAGTACGAATATTCCAAAGCAAAATGTAGAAGTAGTAGATCAAAAAATGAATCTGTTATCAGATGGGTTATTTGATGATAAAGGAAATACTTCAAATTCAAATGGAATAGATATTGCACTAAAAGCAGAAAAAGAACTAAGTAGAAATCTAGAAAAATCAATTGTTAATTTACTAGAACCTATATTTGGAGCAGGAAAGGTTAAGGCCACAGTAAATGCAGACTTAAACTTTGATAATAGAGAGATAACTGAGACATCAATAAGTCCTAAAACAGTAGTTATGAAGGAAAGTAGAAGCGAAAATAAAACTACTGAAGAAGGAAATACAGGCGGTTCAGTAGACAATAATATGAATAACGTCTCAGGTGCTAATGATGGAACTACATCAAGCAAAGATGAAAGTATTGAGTATGATACTGGAAGAAAAGAAACAAAAACAACAAAAGCTCAAGGTGAGTTGAATAAAATAACAGCGTCTGTTGCAATAGATGGAATATTAACAGATGCACAAATAACAAATGTTAATGATATGGTAGCAAATACCATAGGTATGGACGCAAAAAGAGGAGATGATGTGAAAGTCGTAGCAATGGACTTTGGTGCTAATGCCGACAAAGCATCAGAAGAAAGTGGTATAAGTGATAATATGAAATTATTAGGATTTATATTATTAGCAGTAGCTTTAGCAGGCACAGTAGCCTTCTTCATAATGAATAGAATTAAAAAGAAAAAAGAACAAGAATACGAAGAATATGACGATGTAGATGAAATAGAATTAATTAATAGAAAAATAGAAGAAATGGAAGGTTCTTCGAAATCAGAAAATGAAGATGAAGAAGAGGAAAGTATTACATTGGAAGAAGAAGTAAGAAAATATGCTTCAGAAAATCCTGATAGGGTTACAGATTTAATAAATAGTTGGTTAAATGTATAAAAGGGTGAGTTTATTTTGAATACAGAAATTAATAAATCAGAAAATGCCTTTGACTTAGGTAATATACCAAAAGTAAGGCGTGTAACAGGGGCAAGAAAAGCAGCAATATTATTGATGACTTTAGGCCCACAAGCTTCAGCTGAAGTATTGAAAAATTTATCAGATAAGAAGATACAAAAAATAGGCGTGGAAATAGCAAATATTAATACCATCAATGCAAGAGAAAGAAGAGAAATATTACAAGAATTTATTGAGTTAAACAAAGGTAAAGAATATGTAATGGAAGGTGGTATAGAAAGTGCTACATCATTACTTCACGAGGCATTAGGAAGCCAGAGAGCAGGGAAGTTGCTTGAAGGAATTAAATATGATGCATATACAAAATTGTTTATGGGGGCAAGAAAAGCTGAACCAGAACAAATATTAGCTTGTATACAAGGAGAAAGTACTCAAACCATAGCTGTAATTTTAACACATATTCAACCTGATAAAGCGGCTGTGATATTAGCGGAACTTCCTGAAAAGGTCAAGAATGAAGTATCTTTAAAAATCGGTTCAGCATCTTCTATTTCTCCGAATGTTATAAAAGCCATAGATAAAGCTGTTGAAAAGAAGCTAGCTAATTTAGGGCAAAGAGAAATAGAAAGTAGTGGTGGAGTAGATAGCCTTGTAAATATACTTGGAAATGTTGATAGAAAAACAGAAAAAAGTATTATCAAATATATAGAAGATAGAAATGATGAATTAGCAGAAGAAATTAAATCTAACATGTTCATATTTGAAGATATTGTTAGACTTGAAAATATTGCAATTCAAAGAATTCTTAAAGAAATTAATGTTAAGGATATCGCCTTTGCTCTTAAAGGTGCCTCTAAAGATGTTTCAGAAACTATATTTAAAAATCAATCTCATAGAGCATCTCAAGCTCTTAGGGAAGAAATTGACTTACTAGGCAAGGTAAAAATATCTCAAGTGGAAGAAGCACAGCAAAATATAGTGAATACTATAAGGCGTCTTGAAGACATGGGAGAAATAAATTTAACTAGAGGCTCAGATGATGAATTTATTGTGTAATATTATTAAGTCAGATGAAGTAGAGATACTTGGCAAAAGAAAAATAAAAGTTAACTCAAACAAATCTAGCTTTGGACTTGAAAGTGATGAATTTGATATGAAAAGAGAAAATGAAATGGCACAAATCAAAGAAGAAGTTGAGTTAAAGTTGAATGAAGCAAAAGAGCAGAGTGAGCAAATTATACAAAATGCTCAAACAGAGGCAGACAGAATTATACAAGAGAGTAAAGAAGAAGTTAGCAACATAGAAAAAAAGGCATATGAAGAAGGTCACAAACAAGGGCTAAAAAATGGATATGAAGATGGTTACAAAGAAGTATATGAAGAATATGTTGAAAAAGCCAAAGAAGAAGCAAATAAAATAATTGATAACGCCAATAATATTTTAATTCAATCTAATCATGAAGTGTCAAGTTACATGAAAGAAAATAGAAATAATATATTAAATATAAGCGTTAGTATAGCAGAGCAAGTATTAAGAGAAAAATTTGAAGATGTTTCAGCAATGAATAATTTAATAGGAAATGTTATTGAAGAATATGAACTTAGAGAAAACTTTGTTATAAAAGTTAATCCTATATATAAAGAAAGATTGGATAAACAAGTATTAGAACTAAAAGAATCTTATAAGTTAAATGGAGATGTTTTTGTTTTAGAAGATGAGTCAATGGAAGCTGGGAATGCAATAATAGATAATATTAATGGCAGTTTAATAGTGGGGATTGATGGAATATTAGAAAAAATAAAAGAGGAATTACTATGATTAATATAGAGTTTGAAAAACTTATAAAAAAAATCAAAGATATTCCTTCAGTAATATGTGAGGGAAAAGTAAAAAAAATCATAGGACTTACACTAGAGGTTGAAGGCGTTAAATGCTTTGTAGGTGAATTGTGTCATGTTTATAATAATAAAAATGAGCCAATTAACTGTGAAGTTGTTGGATTTAAGGATGGGGATGTAATATTAATGCCCCTTGGTGAATTAGCAGGAATAGGTCCAGAATGTAGAGTTGTAGCGCAAGGAATACCACTAAGTGTGAGGTGTAGTGATGACCTTTTAGGAAAAGTTTTAGATGGATTGGGTAATCCAATAGATGAAGAAACAATAATATCAGGTGAAAGATACAGTTTGCTTAATGAACCACCAGATCCTATGAAAAGACCAAGAATAACAAATATAATGCCAACGGGAATAAGAGCTATTGATGGTTTTTTGACTTGTGGTGAAGGGCAACGTATAGGAATATTTGCTGGAAGTGGAGTAGGTAAAAGTACAACTTTAGGAATGATAGCAAGGACAGCAGAAGCTGATGTAAACGTAATCGCTCTTGTTGGAGAAAGAGGAAGAGAAGTTCTCGACTTCATAGAAAGAGATTTAGGTGAAGAAGGAATGAAGAAATCAGTAGTAGTGTGTGCTACTTCTGATAAATCACCTTTAGTACGACTAAAAGGGGCCTTAACTGCAACAGCTATTGCTGAGTATTTTAGAGACCAAGGTAAAAAAGTAATACTCATGATGGATTCTGTTACTAGATTTGCAATGGCACAAAGAGAAGTGGGACTAGCTATAGGAGAACCACCAGCACAAAAGGGATATACCCCTTCTGTGTTTGCTATGTTACCAAAATTGATGGAGAGAACAGGGACTTCTGAGAAGGGATCTATAACAGCGTTTTACACAGTATTGGTAGATGGTGATGATTTAAATGAACCTATTGCAGATACAGTAAGAGGCATATTAGATGGACATATAGTTTTATCAAGGACATTGGCCCATAAGAATCATTATCCAGCAATAGATATATTAAACAGTGTAAGCAGACTTATGAAAGAGATTTCAGATGATAAACATAATCAAGCTGCCTCTTATGCAAGAGATATACTAGCAACTTATAAAGATGCAGAAGATTTAATTAATATTGGAGCATATAAAGAAGGGTCTAATAAAAATATTGATATGGCAATTGAATATATTGACTCTGTTAATAATTTTTTGAAGCAAAATGTAAATGAAAATACATTATTTGAAGACAGTAAAAATTCATTGATAAATATGTTTTCCTAAAGGAGAGTAAAGTAGTTGAAAAAATTTAAGTTCAAACTAGAAAAATTACTAGACATAAATATAAAAGAGGAAGATGAAAGCAAGTTAAAATACACTCAGGCTCAAAATGAAAAAAGAATAGTAGAAAAAAATTTAGAAAAACTTGAAGAAAATTATAAAAAATATTCGGATATTACTAGGGCTAATGATGTAATCTCACAAAAGGTTACAATAAACTATTTATCTACTCTTACACAGTCTATAAAGTTGACAGATGAGAAACTTAAAGATGAAGAAAAGAAAGTCATAGAAGCTCAAAATGACCTAATAGAAAAACAGATAAAAAGAAAATCATTAGAAATTCTTAAAGAAAAGGAAATGGAGAGAGTGAAAAAAGAAGAAGAAAGAATAGAACAAATTAGAAATGATGAGTTTGCTCTCTATGCATATATAAGAAATAATGTAAATGTTTCACAAAAAGGTGGTAAATATGGAGTTTAATTTGAGTTTATCAACAAATGTAGCAGATATTATTAATTATTTCCGAGGAAATAGTGAAAATGTCTTAGGGGAAACAGAACAAGGAATATTTGATAACGTACTAGAAGGAATATTTGAAGATAGTGATAAATCTGAGGATATAGACTATAACTTGATTTTAAACTTGTTAAATAATCTGAAATTATTTAATAATCAAGAAAACTTGCAACATATGGATGAAGTTCATATTAACTTAGATAAGGTGGAAAGTTCAGCTAATGTTTGTAGTAACACCAATGAAACAGAACTTAATATAATATCAAATGTTAATGAGAATGATATGAACCTACTAAGTAGTGAAGAATTTGAAATATTAAAAAGTTTGAAAAATAACTTTGAAAATAAGTTTGAAATAATTAATAATGAAACTATTGGGATTAAGTTAAATGATAAAGAAATTGAAGTGTTAAAAAAATTAGATAATATTATGTCTAATAACAAAATAGGAAATGATAATGAAATGCCTGAAATAAAAAAACTAGACAATGTTGAAATAGAAAATAGTGAAAATAGAATTAATGACAAAATAGTTAATAATGAAAAATTTAGTCAACTAGAAACTAACAATGCAACATATAAACTTAATTTGATTAGAAATAATGAATTAGATGAAAAAATAGATAAAGAATTAAATACCTTAGAAAATATTTTAAATGGAGATAATGACAACAATTTTATTATAAATAATAATCCACTAATTAATAAAGATACAAATTTGATAAATGTTGCTTCGAGACAAGAAATTCCGACAATTAGACAAGAGTATATAGGAGAAGACATTATTAAAACGATTAAATATTTGAAATCTAGTGGACAAGAAGAAATAACTATTAAGATAAGCCCAAGAGAACTAGGTGATATGACTATTAAACTTATTAATAATAACGAGGAAGCTAGTGTGGCAATTGTAATAAGTAAAAGTGATGTTTTCAATTTAGTTAATGAAAACCAAAGTGAAATTGCAAAACATCTAAAAGATTTAAATATTAATGTAAAAGATATATCAGTTGAAATGAAAGGAAATACTCAAAATAGCTTCTCATCAAATTTGAATCAAGAATTTGAAAGAAATAATAAAGGAAGCCAACAGAGTAGCAAAAAAAATATCAGTTCAGTAGATGAACCGATTGAAGATATGGAAGAAGTCGTAATAGAAGATAATGTAAATATTTTAATTTAAGGGAGTAGCAAATGAGTGAAATAACAGGTATAGGTAGAAATAGTACAGTAACTGAAAAAGGGACAAAGATTGTTGACTCAGGTAATAATACAGATAAAGATTTATTTTTAAAATTACTAGTAGCTCAGATGGTTAATCAAGATCCATTTAACACTCAAGATCCGACTCAGTATGTAACTCAATTAGCACAATTCAATATGTTAGAACAAACGATGGCTCTTAATGATAGTATGGAGTACTTAATAGGAATGACAAATGGCCTTTTGGTAAATTCAGCAATGGGTTCAGCATCAGCATTAATAGGAAAAGATGTTGAAGTATATGTGCCTAAAGAAGAAGGATATGATACTACTAAGACAATGTCAGGAAAAGTTGAAAGTGTTCATATAAAAGACGGAGTTGTATATATGAATGTAAGAAATTCTGAGAATGGAGAATTAGTAGAAGTGGAATATGGAGCGCTTACTAAGGTAAAGGGCACCAATACAAATGTAGAAGAAGATAACAAGGGGGAATAATTCAAATGTTAAGATCGATGTATTCGGGAATAAGTGGTATGAAGGCAAATCAAACTAAGATGGACGTAGTTGGTAACAATGTTGCAAATGTAGGAACAACAGCATTTAAGAAAAGTAATGTTAGATTTAGTGATGCATTATATCAAACTTCAATATTTGCTAGTTCACCAGGAGGTATCGTTGGTGGAGTAAGTCCAGGACAAGTAGGTATAGGAACAAAAGTAAGTGGTATGTTTAAAAATACATTACAAGGAAATATACAAACAACTGGTAGAAGTTCTGATTTAGCTATTGATGGAGATGGATATTTTACTGTTCAAATTGGTGAAAATCAATATGCATACACTAGAGATGGATCTTTTAACATTGATAAAGATGGTAATTTAGTTACAGCAGATGGATATAAAGTAGTTGGAACTGATAAAAAACCTATTCAGATACCTAAAGAACAAAATGGCCAAAAAGTATTGTCTTATAATATATCTAGTGAGGGAGAAGTATCATATCTTTTGGCAGATGGTAGCAAATACCCAGAAGCAGGAACTGCTGCTCAAAAACTAGGAATAGCAGTATTTCAAAATCCAGAAGGTCTTGAAGCATTAAGTAGCAATCTTTATGGTGTATCACCTAACTCTGGAGACCCTATTGTAAATGCAGCTTATGGAAATGTAAAACAAGGTGCCATAGAAATGTCAAATGTTGACTTATCAGAAGAATTTACAGAAATGATAGTAACAACAAGAGCCTTCCAGGCAGCAAGTAAGGTTATAACTACTAGTGATGAGTTGTTACAAGAAATTATTAATTTAAAAAGATAGAAAACAGAGGAGGTAAGACATGAAAAAGTCAGACATATTAACTCCTATTGGTTTTTTATTTGTATTAGCTGTGCTATTCTTTGGAATAGCACAAGATAAAGCAGGGATAGGGGCATTTATAGATATGCCATCCTTTGTTATAACAGTAGGAGGTTCATTTGCTGCAGTATTAATTACATTCTCGTTAGACGATCTAAAGCAGATTCCAGGGTCAATAAAAGTAGCTATGCAGATAAATAGAACTAATAAGGTGGATTTAGTTAGTCAATTTAAGGAATTATCTAGAAAAGCTAGAAAAGATGGTTTATTGTCAATTGAAGATGATGTTGAAGAGATAGAAAATGAATTTATGAAAAATGGATTAGAGCTTGTTATTGATGGTTTGGATATTGAAAGTATAGAAGAAATACTAGAAAATCAGATTAATATATTTGAAAGCAAATACGAAAATAGTTCTAAAATATTTAAATTATGGGGTTCTTTTGCACCAGCTATGGGAATGGTTGGTACGTTAATTGGTCTTATACAAATGCTTGCAGGAGGACTTAATGATGCAACAACTATATCATCAGGAATGGCAAAAGCATTAATAACAACTTTTTACGGAACAATACTTGCAAATACAATCCTTAATCCAATAGGATATAATATACAAAATAAGTGTGAAAAAGATGTTCAGCTTATGGAAATGATGATTTGCGGAATAGGAAGCCTTCAAAACGGTGAAAGTTCAAGAGTCATTGAAGAAAAATTATTAACATATTTAAGTGATTCAGAAAAGAAAAATTACTTTACAAGAGAAGTTGACGATAGTGAGGTAGATGGAGATGTCGCGTAAGAAAAAAAAAGGTGATGATATAAACCCTAATGCGTGGTTGGATACATATGCAGATACAATAACACTCCTTCTTACATTTTTTATATTGCTATATTCAATGTCATCTGTTGATTCTAAAAAGTTAAATGAATTATCAAATGCATTGCAAAGGTCTTTAAGAGGTGATGTTAAAGTAGAAGAACTATCAGATATTAAAGAAATAGCTACTAAGAATGAAAAAAGCACAGAACAAATACAAGAAGATTTGGTTAAAAAGTTAAATGAAACAATTGAAGCAAATTCCTTTACTGACGTTATCAAAGTTAGAGATGAAGATAGGGGCGTTGTACTTCAACTAGATGAAACAATACTATTTGATCCTGGTAAAGCAGATTTGAAGAAAAAAAGTCAAAATGTATTAAATATGGTTACAAAAATTGTTAAGGATCTACCAAATGATGTATTAATTGAAGGAAATACAGATGATGTGCCTATGTTTAACAAAGAGTTTCAATCAAACTGGGAGTTATCAACTGCAAGAGCTGTTAGTGTTGTAAAGTATTTTGTTTCAACTAAAAATTTAGATCCAACAAGATTTTCGGTTAAAGGATATGGTGAGTATAAGCCATTGGTAGAGAATGATTCCACAAAAAATCGAATGATAAATAGAAGAGTTGATATATTAATTGTTAAGGAACAGCAAAAGGAGAAATAAAATGGACAATATACTAAAATACATTATAAATTTAATAGTATTTGTACCTTTCACCATTGCTTTAATAATAATAACTATAAGACTCAGCAAATCAAGCATTAATGGATTAGCAAAAAACAAATACATAAAAGTTTTAGAAAGAACAAACTTAAATAAAGATACCGAGGTGTATGTTATAAAAGTCGGTGATGAAGGTTGTGTTGTAATCTCATCATCGACTAAAACAGATAAAATAAAAGAACTTACAAGTCATCAAATAGAAGAAATAGAAAGAAAACAAGAAGAAGTTAAAATTAATAATAGAAATAATATAGATTTAAAATTAAAAGACATAAAAAAATTTAGGTTAAAGGAGATAAAAAATGAACGAAATAATACAAATGATTTCAAATAATCAACAAGAACTTACTCCTTTAATAGAGCTATTTATTGTTTTAACACTTATGATGTTTCTACCAACAATGGTGTTTATGATGACGAGTTTTATAAGAATCATCATTACATTCTCATTTATTAAATCGGCTTTAGGTGCTACACAATCTATTCCAAATCAAATATTAATTGGAATAGCATTGTCATTAACAATTTTTATTATGGCTCCTACAATAAACTCCATAAATAATGAAGCCATTAAACCCTATATGAATGAAGAAATAAAATTTGATGAGGCAGTAGAAAAGGCACAAGTTCCTATTAAAAAATTCTTGCTAAATCAAACAAGAGAAGATGATTTAAAACTATTTATAGAAAGTGCTGATATAGATAAAACTAATTTAAATAGAGAAAATGTACCGCTTAGTGTATTAGTACCAGCATTTGCAATAAGTGAATTAAAAACTGCTTTTCAGATAGGTTTTTTAGTTTATTTACCATTTTTACTAATAGACTTAGTAGTTTCAAGTACCCTAATGTCTATGGGTATGTTCATGCTTCCGCCAGCTATGATATCTTTGCCATTTAAATTATTGTTATTTATTATGGTAGATGGTTGGAATTTATTGATTAAATCTTTGTTATTAAGTTTCAAATAGTTAGGAGGAAAGTAGTATGTCAGAGAATATGGTAATGAGTATAGTAAAAGAAGCATTATATACAAGTATGTTAGTTGGGGGACCTATTTTAATTTTATCATTGTTAGTTGGTTTGCTTGTAAGTATATTTCAAGCAACAACACAAATTCAGGAGCAAACATTAACATTTGTTCCAAAGGTAATAGTAATAGCATTAACATTGGCACTAGGTGGAAACTGGATGCTAAATGAGATTATTAAATTTACCACTAAAATCATGAATATGATAGCTGTTATAAAGGGGTAAAAAATGTTATTCATATTTATTAGAGTAATAACATTTTTTTCTTCTCTTAATATTTTATTTCCATCGGGAACCCCAAAGGCTTTTAAAGTATGCTTTTCAATATTAATGTCTATTATAATATCCTATGGCGTTAATATTGATGTAAATGTGCTTACTACATTTGACTTAATTAAATTAGTAGCTATGGAAACTGTAAATGGGTTACTTTTAGGTTATATAACAAATTTATGTTTTAATAGCTTGAAAATAGCGGGTAGTTTAATAGATCAACAAATAGGTTTATCAATGAGTAGTATATACGACCCAAATACTAAAGAACAAGCAACTTTGATAGAAAATCTTATGTATTGGATGGGAATAATTATATTTTTTAGTATGAATGGTCATCACAAATTAATAATAGGCATACAGGAAAGTTTTCATTTGATAGAAATAGGTGAAAATTTAATACAAAATAATTTTTATTATATTGTACATGTATTTGTACAGTGCTTTACTATAGGATTTAAAATTGCGGTTCCTGTTATATTATCACTTATATTTACAGATTTAATAATGGGACTTATATCAAGAAGTGTGCCTCAATTAAATGTAATGATAATAGGTATGCCTTTAAAAATGCTAGTGGGTGTAGTTTTCTTTATGATAGCACTCCCATTTATAATAACAGAAATACATAATTTATTGAATAAAATACCAGATATACTAGATGGAACCTTAAGCATGGTAAATAATGATATGATGACCTCACTTGGACCAGTAGGTATAGTCTTATCAATGGGTGATGACAAAACAGAAGAACCCACAGCAAAGAAAAAAAGAGATGCTAGAAAAAAAGGTAATATTGCAAAAAGTAAAGAGGTAACAACGGCTATAACTTTAGTAGCTATGTTAATGATAATTTTTACTATGTCTGACTATATAATATTAGAAATTAAAAATTTTATGATTAATTTACTTAGCAGTAGTTTTAGTATGAACTTTGAAGGTGGAGTAATATTAAATTCACTTGGAAGTAAGATTTTACTTTCATTTATGAAAATATTTTTACCAATTGGATTTATCATAATGATATTTGGTGTAATAGGAAACCTTATTCAATCGGGTATGCTATTTACAGGAGAAGGACTTAAACCACAATTTTCAAAGTTGAATCCAATAAACGGCTTTAAAAATATGTTTTCTCTTAAAGCTTTAGGCACTTTAGTTAAAAGTATAGCTATTATAGGAATATTATTATACATTGGTTATTCTTTTATGAGCAAAAACTTTGAAGGAATTATGAAAAGTGCGGATATTTATCTTCCATATCTTTTAAATACCATAATTGAACTTATAAAATCGTTACTTGGGAAAATATGTTTAGCTGTTGTCTTAATAGCAATAGCTGATTATGCATATCAACGATTTACACATAATAAAGAGTTGAAAATGACTAAACAAGAAGTAAAAGAAGAATATAAACAGATGGAGGGAGACCCTCAAGTAAAAGGTAAAATAAAACAAAAACAAAGAGAACTCTCTAATAGTAGAATGATGCAAGCAGTACCTAGCGCGACAGTTATTGTAACAAATCCTACTCATATATCAATAGCAATCAAATATGAAAAAGGAATAGATTCTACTCCAATAGTAGTTGCAAAGGGTGCAGATATTGTAGCATTTAAGATAAGAGAAGTTGCGAAAGAACATGATATACCAATTATTGAAAATAAACCACTTGCAAGACTTATATATAAAGAGGTTGATATAGATAAGGAAATACCAGAAGAAATGTATCAAGCAGTGGCAGAAGTATTGGTGGCAGTTTATAAAATTAAAAACAAATATAAATAGTTAATAAAGAGGTTAAAAATAGATGGAAAAATTAGATTATAAAAAACGATTTGACGTAATAGTTGGATTTGGAATAATTGGTATTGTTTTAATGATAATAATACCTTTACCGACATTTTTATTAGATATAATGCTAGCAATAAATATATCATTTGCAGTATTAATATTACTATTAACTCTTTTATCGACTGATATATTACAACTATCAATATTTCCAACAATATTGCTTGTTACCACACTATTTAGAATAGCTCTAAATATATCGTCAACAAGATTAATATTAGGGGAAGGTTATGCAGGAAATATAATAGAGGCCTTTGGTAGTTTCGTTGTTGGGGGAAATTATGTTGTAGGAGTAATTATATTCTTGATTATAGTAATTATCCAAATGGTAGTTATAACTAGTGGATCAAGTAGAGTATCAGAAGTTTCTGCAAGATTTACACTGGATGCAATGCCAGGTAAACAAATGAGTATAGATGCAGACTTAAATGCTGGAATGATAGATGAGAAGACAGCAAGAGAAAGAAGAAGAAAACTACAACAGGAAGCAGGATTTTATGGAGCTATGGATGGGGCTTCAAAATTCGTAAAAGGTGATGCAATAGCTGGAATAATTATAACTTTAATAAATGTACTTGCAGGTATGGTAATAGGAGTTATAATGCTAGACATGAGTTTTTCAGATGCGGTTCAGACATATATAAGACTTACAATCGGTGATGGACTTGTGAGTCAAATACCAGCATTATTGATATCTGTTTCGGCAGGTATATTAGTTACGAGAGCTGATAGTGATGAAAACTTTGTTAATTTATTTGGAAAACAGTTAATGTCTATTCCGAAAGCTATAGCCATGACGGGAGCAGTATTAATCGTAATGGGATTCATTCCAGGACTTCCTAAGTTATCATTTTTCACTTTAGGATTAGGAGCAATTTTAATTGCCTTCTTATTAAATAAAGAGGAAAAAGAAAATCAAAGAGAGTTAGAAAATGAAATATTAGAAAAAAATGATGCACCTCCTAATATAGAAAATGCTGAGGATGTATCTAGTTATATAAATGTTGAACCAATTGAAGTAGAGATTGGGTATGGATTAATACCACTAGTTGATGAAGCTAGTGGAGGTGACTTACTTCAAAGAATTATATCAGTAAGAAAACAATGTGCTATAGATATGGGAATAATAGTTCAGCCAATTAGAATAAGAGATAATTTGCAACTTAATCCAAACCAATATAGCATAAAAATTAAAGGAAATGTTGTAGCAATATATGATTTAATGCCTAATATGTTACTTTGTATGAATCCTATGGGACTTGCTATGGATATTGATGGTATACAAACTAAAGAACCAACATTTGGAATTGATGCATTGTGGATAAAAAAAGAAAAGGCAGAAGAAGCAGAATTGTGTGGATTTACTATTGTTGATCCAACTACCATATTGGTAACTCATTTACTTGAAATAATAAAAGGTAAATCTCATGAGTTGGTTGGAAGACAAGAAGTGAAAGAGATAATAGATGTAACTAAAGAAAGATATAGTGCAGTTGTAGATGAATTAATACCAGACTTGTTGACTTTAGGTGAAGTTCAAAAAGTATTCCAAAACTTGCTCAGAGAAAAAGTAGCTATTAAGGATAGGGTTACAATCCTAGAAACACTTGCAGATCATGCAAGAAATACTCGTGATATAGAGCTTTTAACAGAATATGTAAGAATGGCAATGAGTAGAAGTATATGTTCAGATTTAGTGGATGAAAATAATTCTATGACAGTTGCAACATTATCTTTAGAATTAGAAAACATGATCAGTAATAATTTACAAAGGTCAGTAAATGGAACTTATCCAGCAATTGATCCAGATACGACAAATTATATATTTAAAAATATACAGAATATAACTGAAGATATAAGCTTCAATAATAGACCTATATTATTAGTATCTCCAAAAATAAGGGCACCATTTAGAAAATTAATAGAAATGGTATTTCCAAACGTAGTAATTTTATCACTTAATGAAGTACCAAGTGATATACAGATAAAATCTCAAGGAGTAGTTTGTATATAGTTAAGGGGGGAATATATAGTGGAGACACATGAACAAGAAGAACTTATTGTAAGTAATATGTCTCTTGTGAGGCATATAGCATCAAAATACTACACAAATAGAATTGGAATGGAATATGAAGATTTAGTAAGTTATGGAGTCATGGGGTTAATTGATGCAAGTACAAAGTTCGATAAAAACAGAGGTGTAAAATTTTCAACATTTGCATCTATTAGAATTTCATCATATATAATTGATGAAATAAGAAGGCATTCCCCTATTTCTAGAACTTACACAAGTAAAATAAAAGAATATAATAAATGTGTTGAGGATTTACAAAATACCTACTATAGGCAACCTAGTTTGGAAGAAATATCAAAATATATGGATATATCTATAAAAGAGGCAAATGACATAAAATTAAAGATGATGAATAGAAGTAATGTATCTTTAGACGGAGTCATATATGAAGATGAAAGTGAAGTTAAACTTATAGATACAATAAAAGAAAAAGAAGAACAATCACCTAGTGCTATTATTGAAAAACAAGAACTTCAAGAAGTAATGTCAAAGGCAATAGATAATTTGAAAGAAAAGGATAAATTAGTATTATCACTTTATTATTATGAAGAGATGACATTAAAAGAAATTGGACTAGTATTAGGTGTATCAGAATCAAGAGTATCTCAGTTAAATACAAGGGCAATCTCAAATCTAAGAGCAGAGATGAAAAGAATAAAATATATAGACTAAGAAGGGGAAAATATGTTAAGAGGATTATATACATCAGTATCATCAATGTTAACACTTCAATCTAGGCAAGGTATTATCACTAATAATTTAGCTAATATAAACACTACAGGATACAAACAAGAAACTTTGCTTGGTAAGAGCTTTGATGAAGTTATGCTATCAAATAATGATAATTACAAAAATGGAAAAGCAAATAGGCAGACATTAGGAAACATGAGTTTTGGTGTGAGAATTGATGATACATTTACTAATTATAGCCAAGGTACTAATGTTTCAACGGAAAATAATATGGATTTTGCAATAGAGGGTAATGGCTTTTTTGAAGTTATGGATAATCAAAATAATAGGTATTATACAAGAAATGGTGATTTTAGTGTTGATGCACAGGGATATTTAATAACAAGTTCAGGTCATTATGTTTTAGGAGTTAATAATGCAACTGGAGCTACAGAGCGTATCAATGTAGGTAATGATAGTATGTCTGTTAGTTCAGATAATAGAATTAATATTAATGGTCAAGAAAGATATAGATTTAGAGTAGTTGATTTTCAAAACTATGATAAATTAGAAAAGATTGGAAATGGAGTTTATAAAGGTGCAAACCCAACTAATGCGACAAACTTTAATGTAAAGCAAGGTTACTTAGAAAGTTCAAATGTAGACTCTATAAATTCAGCAGCTTTGCTTATGGAAACTGTTAATGAATTTGAAGCCAATCAAAAAGTAGTGCAGGCAATGGATTCTATACTATATAAAATAGCTAATGAAATAGGAAGAGTATAAGATATGGGGGAAAGAATATGTACAATATATTACGTACTAGCACATCTGGCATGATTGCAAATCAAGAAAAAATAAATATTGCATCTAATAATATAGTAAATTCCCAAACAACAGGTTATAAAAAATTAGATGTAGGATTTTTAGATTTATATACGAAATCTTTAGAGAGTGACTATAATCCTCATAGTTCAAATGGTAGTTTGACTGGCACAGGAACAAAAATAGCAGAAGCAACTAGAAATATGGTTCAAGGATCTTTGAAAAATACTGGTATAGATACTAATTTAGCAATAGATGGAGAAGGGTATTTTTGTGTTATTAGACCTGATGGAAGTCATTGCCTTACGAGAAATGGAGATTTTAGTTTAGATGCAAATGGAACTTTAGTGGATGCAAATGGGAATAGAGTAGATATTACTTACACTAATGGATACAATAGAGGAAATGTTGATTTATCAGATGGTAAATTAAATATAAATAAAGAAGGACAAATATACCTAGACGACAAAATGGTAGGAAGAATTAATTTATATGTTACAGAGGGTACAAATGATTTGATTTCAGTTGGTGATAGTTTATTTGCTTTAAAAGAGGGAGCAAATATGCATGCATATAAGGAAGCAGATATTAGACAGGGACATGTTGAAATGTCTAATGTAAACTTATCAAGTGAAATGACTGACTTAATTACGGTACAAAGAGCCTTTCAATTTAATAGTAAAGGTATACAAGCTGTAGATGAGATGTGGGGCATGATTAATAATCTTCAATCAAGATAAGAAAGGTAAAAGGATAATACTATGGTACAGGATATAAAAAAATATGATTTTAAAAAACCTCAAAGATATTCTTCCGACAATATGAGATTCGTATCTGTTATCGCAGAGGAATTTTGTAAAAATATTAATATATTTTTGAATTATGAATTAAAACAAAAAGATATAGTTTGTAAGGTAGAAAAGATAGAACAAACAAACTATGAAGAATTTACAAATATGGTAACTTCTGATTCTGTTATAGTAGAACATGCAATTCAGCCTTTAGTAAATGGTCTTATATACCAAATAGATAAAGGTATAGCTCTTACTTTTATAGATTGTATGTTAGGTGGAGATGGTAATTTTGATGATTATACAAGAGAGCTTACAGAAATTGATAAGCAGCTAATTCATCATGCCAGTGAAAATTTTTTAACAAAGCTTCATGTGGTTGAAGGTTGTGAATACAGAGAAGTATTAGAAGTTCACTTAAACCTTGGATCTAGCAAAAAATATCCAGTAAGTGAGTCAGTATTAATTGCTCATATGAAAATGATACATGACAATAAAGAAGTAGGAAAAATGAGATTTTGTAAGCCATATAGCTGTATGGAGCCAATATTACCACAATTAGAAACAAAAAAACTTTTTAAAAGTAAAAATATCGATTATGACTTTGAATTTACAAATGCAATATATAACAATGTTTATGCTGCCAGTACAGATGTTGTTGCCCTATTAGGTAAAGCAGAGATTAAAGTTCAGGAATTATTAGACCTAAATGTTGGAGATGTAATAAAATTAGATTCAAAAATAGAGGAAGAAATAGAACTTTATATTGCAGGATCAAAATCTTTTAAATGTAAACCTGGGCTTATAGAAAATAAAAGAGGTGTAGTGGTTGTAGACAGCATTGGTAAGGAGGAATAAAATATGGCAGAGAATTTTGATAGAGTATTAGATATAGAATTAGAGATAAGTACAGTATTAGGAAGAACAAAAATGACATTAAAGGATGTTTTTGAACTTACGAAAGGGTCATTAATAGAGTTAGACACATTAGAGAATCAAGAACTTGAAATATTTGTAAATGGAAGAAAAATTGGTTATGGAGAGGCTGTGATCGTAGATCAAAATTTTGGAATAAGAATAACAAGTATTCTTGGAGAAGAAGAACTTGTTAAAACTTTAGAATAATATCTACATAGCAAAGGATGGAAAATTTATGGCGAAAATGTTAAAAAGTAAATATAATAGTACAGGTGAACGATGTGTAGATGCTTGTTTAAATTATGGAGAACTTAGATATGTTAATAATGATGGATCGCCTATAAAAATAGAAATACCTTGTGACAAATATGAAGAAGCTATAAGTGATTTCTTGGAAAGAATAAAAGAGGGGTTAACCGTAGACCCGGATATAGATCCAAGTAAAGTTTTAAAAAGGGGTACTATAACATATAATCAAGCAAAAGATATATCATATGAAGGAAAGATAAAAGGAATAGAGATATTTGCTATAGATGAAAGTATAGAATGTGAACATATTCTAGGCATATCTGGAAGTATAGAGTACGCTTTAGCAATATGGAATGGAGATAACAGAGAAAATGCATTAAAAAAATCAGTAATAAGGGCTACTACAGTATATGGTGAAGATTTTATAAAAGAATTAGAATTAACAGATATAATGGGTGAAGAGGAATGTGGTAGATTTTGTGATAAAATTAACTATTTGAAAAAAATAAATAATCTGGATTTATATAAACCATTAGATGTTATGATAGATGATGACATTGGTGAAGATGATGATTTAAAAACAAAGAAAAAACTAATAAAAAATATAAAAACCGCTTCATTGATTGGAGGATTAACATTAGCAATTATAATAATACAGATAATAACTAATGGAGGCACATTTAAGGATAATCTATATTTATTTTTACCTATTTTTATAATATCATTAGCTATGAGTATATTAGTATTGTTTTATTTAAAGATAAGTAAATACATAACTGAGCAATATGCTAAAAATAAAGGCCAAACAATAATGGAAATATTTAATGAAGAATTAGAAAGAATAACATATGATAATATATTGACTGAAAAGGAATGCAAAGTTATTTTACATAATATAACTAAAGGAGAAATTTCAAAACTACTATCAGAAATGAAAGGTAGTGTAAATAAAAAACTATCATGTAACGCATTAGTCAAAAATGAAACGAGATTTGTATTAGATGAAAGAAAAAGTATTGTATTGCCAAGTGAGATTGAAGTTAAAAAGTGTATGGAAAAGTTTATGCTTTCCTACAAAGAAAAATTTAGCAAAGAAGAAGTTGTGAAAACTACTTAAATAATAAAGTGTATAAGAAAAATAAAATTTTACTTATGCACTTTTTTTATGTAAAAAAATACTTTTTATTAAGAATTTGCATTAAAGAAATGAAAAAGTATCCGTAATATTAATAAATGAAATAATAAAATAAATAAATTCTGACAAAAAGCTATAGGGGAGAAGAAAAATGGATAGAAGATTTAAAAACTTAAAAATTGGTAAAAAGATGGCATTGGTTTTTGGGATGTTAATAATAGCTATTACAATTATTGTTACACTATCTCTAAAAAATTTAAGAGTAGTAGGTGGATATACAACTGATTTATTTGATGGTCCATATCAATTAACAAATGAGGCTATGGGAATTAGAAGAAATATTTTATCTATTGACCAAAATATTGCTTACGCAGTAGTTGAAAAAGATATTTCAAACTATGAATCAACTATTAATGAAAATTTTAATAGTTTGAATGAAAGAATCGAAAAAATAAAAAATAGTCCTGATGTGGATATTAATTTAATTCAACAGTTAGAAACTTCAATTAAAAAATTGGAACAAGAATATGAAAAATTACAGGTAGTAATAGAGAAAGGCAACTCAAAAGAAATAGAAAATTCAATTATTGATGAAAAGAGTGATTATTTTTTAGCTTATCTTGAGGTAGCGAATAATTCAACAACTCTTTACGATGCTGAAATAGAAAAAGGAAATCTATTTAAAGAAAATGTAAGTAAAAACGTGAAAAAAGCTTGGTTAACTAGTGTATTAATGTGTACTTGTATTACTATTGGAACTATTTTAATAGGCATATATATTACAAGAAAAATAAGACAGCCTATTGAGGAACTAGAAATTGCAGCAAATAAAATGTCACTAGGTGATTTTGATATTGAGATAGACTATGAATCAGAAGATGAACTAGGAAGCTTGTCAAATAGTATGATGACAATGAGTAATACAACAAAGGTTATGATTGATGATGTGGTTGATGTACTAAAAGAGATTGCATCAGGTAATTTTGATGTTGAGCCTAAAGTAGAATACATAGGAGTATTCAATAATATAGAAAAATCTTTAGCTCAAATTACGGATGAATTAAGTGATACAATGTCACAAATTAATGTAGCATCAGACCAAGTTCAATCTGCATCAGACCAAGTTGCAAGTGGAGCACAAATGTTATCACAAGGTACTACAGAGCAGGCAGGATCAATAGAAGAACTATCTGCAACTATAGTTGAAATATCAAACCAAGTAAAAGAAACAGCAAAAAATGCACAGGAAGCAAATATATTATATACAGATGCAGGCAGAGAAGTAGAGGATGGTAATGAAAAGATGAAGAATATGATCGTTGCCATGGACGAAATATCATCTACATCGAATGAAATAGGAAGAATAATAAAAACAATAGATGATATAGCATTCCAAACGAATATATTGGCATTAAATGCAGCGGTAGAAGCAGCTAGGGCAGGAGAAGCTGGTAAAGGATTTGCAGTAGTAGCAGATGAAGTTAGAAATCTAGCAGCAAAATCAGCTGAAGCAGCTAAAAATACTTCAACATTAATAGAGAATTCTATAAATGCAGTTGAAAATGGTACTAGCATAGTTGATAATACATCTCAATCTTTACAAAGAATATTGGATAAAACTAATAAAGTAGTTTCTTTACTTGATAGAATAGCAAAAGGGTCTGAAGAGGAATCAAATGCAATAAATCAAGTAACTTTAGGATTAGAACAAATTTCAGCAGTAGTGCAAACAAACTCAGCAACAAGTGAGGAAAGTGCAGCTGCAAGTGAGGAACTAAGTGGACAAGCTCAAATATTAAAATCTTTAATAGATGATTTTAATTTAAAAAATAAAGGTGATGATACAGTTTTAGATTTTAATATTTAATATTATAGGCAATTAGAATCTTAAATATGTTTAGTCAAAAATAAAAAAGCTGATTTCTATGTTAATTGAGAAATCAGCTTCTTTATTTTTAAATATATTTTAATAAAAAAGCAATAATAATTTTTTTTATATATAGTTGTTTATTATTTTAATAAAGTAAATTATGATATTTCCGTATATTATAAAATGTTTAGAATTATATATGAAAAAGTTATGGAGGAATAAATTATGAAACAATTTAATTTAAAAGAGATGAAAATTGGAAAAAGATTGGGGATGGCGTTTGCTATTGTACTTATAATGTCTACTTTAGCAAGCCTTTATACTTTAAACAATTTAAAGAAAGCTGGAGAAATGTCCCACAATATTTATACAGGGCCTTATCAACTAACAAATCAAACTATGGGAATACGTAGAGATTTAGTGTCAATATCAAGACAAATTAACAGAGCATTTGCGCTTAAGGAACATGAAGAGCCAAGAAAAATAATTTTAAGTGACTTTGAAAGTATAAGTAAAAGAATAGGGATAATAAATGATATACCAACAACAAATGATTTAATAAAAGAAGATATGAAAAAGTTAGAGAAAGAAATAAACTTAGTAAAAGAAGAATATGAAGAAATATATAAAGAAACAAAAAAAGAAAAATTTAGTGGATCGTTATCAGATATAGATCTTAGTGAATATACAGCTTTATTTGATAGCTGTACTCAAACTTCTGTTGAAGTATATGATGATGCTGAAAGGGCTGCTAAAGAATATGATAGTATGGTGTCAAGTAGTGTGAAAAAATCAGGAACAATAGCACTGTTACTTTCACTAACGGCAATCGGAATAGGTATAGTAGTATGTATAAGAATTACAAAGAGAATTAAAGAGCCAATTGAAGAAATAGAATTAGCTGCAAATAAAATGGCTGAAGGCGATTTTAATATAGATATAACTTATGAGTCAGAAGATGAGTTGGGAGTTCTATCTGAAAGCATGCGTAAGATGAGTAAAGAGATAAATGTAGTTATTGAAGATGCTGTGAATATATTAAATGAAGTTTCAGCAGGTAACTTTAATATAGAGCCTCAGGTAGAATATATTGGAGTATTTAGTTATATTGAAAATTCTTTAAATAAAATTACAAATGAGCTAAGTGACACAATGTCACAAATACATGCAGCATCACAAGAAGTTGAAACAGCATCAGAACAAGTAGCAAGTGGAGCACAAATGTTATCACAGGGAACAACAGAACAAGCTGGTTCAATAGAAGAACTATCGGCTACAATAGTTGATATATCTAATAAAATTAAAAATACAGCAAAAAATGCAGGCGATGCTAATGAACTATCAATAAGTGCAGGAAATGAAGTAGAAGAAGGAAATGGGAAAATGAAGGAAATGGTAAATGCTATGGAAAAAATATCGTTTACATCTAATGAAATAGGAAGAATAATAAAAACAATCGATGACATAGCTTTCCAAACCAATATATTAGCATTAAATGCAGCGGTTGAAGCAGCAAGAGCAGGTGAAGCAGGGAAAGGATTTGCAGTAGTGGCAGATGAGGTTAGAAATCTAGCAGCAAAATCAGCAGAAGCAGCAAAAAATACGGCAACATTAATAGAAAATTCTATAAAGGCAGTTGATAATGGAAGTTTAATAGTTGATAATACAGCAGAGTCACTACAAAGAATAATAGATAAAATTTATCAAGTTATTGTTTTAATAGATGATATTGCAAAAGCATCAGATGAAGAGTCAAATGCAATTAATCAAGTAACTTTAGGATTAGAACAAATTTCAGAAGTAGTTCAAACGAACTCAGCAACAAGTGAGGAAAGTGCAGCTGCAAGTGAAGAATTAAGTGGACAAGCTCAATTGCTAAAATCACTTATTGAGAGATTTGAATTAAAAGGAGATTCTAATTTTCAGGATACTATAAATTTCGAAGACAATTTAAATAGCAATAACAACTCAATAAATTTCTAAAAATATTTTAGATAGTTAATATAAAAATTAGGGAACAAAAATTGATTTAGATACTGAAAAATTAATTTATTTATAAAACTAAAGAATAAAATTGTTTATCCGTATAGTATATAAATGAATTATGCCAAAAGATTACATTTAATTTGATTTAATGGTTGTGTTAAATAACAATGAAAAATTAAACATATTAAATTTTTATTATAAAAGGAGATAAATATGAGTGGAATAGATTCTATGAATGAATTTTATGTACAAGAAAACATGCAGCTATTAGAGCAATTAGAAGAAATTTTACTTGTAGATCATTCAGATACTGGAGGATTGGCAAAGGAAGAAATAGAAGAAATTTTTAGAGCTATGCATACAATAAAAGGTTCTTCTGCCATGATGGGATATGATAGTTTAACAACTCTGACACATTGTATAGAAGACGTCTTTGATGAAATACGTAAAGGGCTTGTGGTTTCTGCTGAAAAATGGGAACAAATAATAGATGTTGTATTACTAAGTATTGACTTTCTTAAAGAAGAAATTTCTAATATTCAACAGGGATTGCTTCCAGAATCAAGTATAGATGAGCTACATGATAAAGTTTTAGACTTATTGAAAGAAAATGAAGAAGACAGTAATGAAGACACATTAGATATGGACTTTAATTTAGCTGAAGAAAATATAAGTCAGCAAACTAAAGAAGATACTGATGACAGTGAACTAATAGGTAGTGAAAAAAAATATTGCATAAAAGTATTATTTGAAAATGGATGTGGAATGGAAGGCATAAGGGCTCTTGGTGTAACAACATCAATAGAAGATTTATGTACTATAAATGAGACTATTCCAGCAGATTTAATGGGAGATTGTGATGAAGAAATAATTAAAGACGGATTTACTATGTATGTAAAAAGTGAAAATGATAAGTCCACATTAGAAAAATGTCTTCAAGAAACAATGTTTTTAAAGACTTTACAAATTACTGAAATTTCTAGAGCTTCAAATAAAGTAGAAAAAATTGAAGAAGTAGAAGAAGTTAATTTAAAGCCTGAGGAAGTAGTAGAAATTGTCAATGATTCTACAAACAAAGAAGTTGTAGAAAAAAATATAGAAATAAGCAAAATTAATGAAGATTTAAATAATAATAAAGATAATGTTAAAGAAGTTAAAGGTAATAAGAAAGATAAAGTAACTCAAACAAAAAAAGAAAATAAAAATAGTTATTTAACAGTTAATATAGACAAGATAGATAGCCTTATGAATTTAGTAGGAGAAATAGTAACTACTGAATCTATGGTTGAAAAACAATCTCAACTAGAAAATTTTGATCCAGATAATTTTGAAAAGCAAGCAAGGAGATTACATCAGTTAACCAATGAATTACAAGATGTTGTGATGTCTATTCGTATGGTACCTATATCATCAACTTTTACTAAAATGCAAAGAGTAGTAAGAGATATGAGCAAAAAAACGGGCAAAAAAGTTGAGTTAGTCTTATTAGGAGAACAAACAGAAGTAGATAAAAATATATTAGAAAATATATCAGATCCTTTAATGCATATGGTAAGAAATAGTATGGATCATGGTATTGAAACACCAGAAGAAAGAAAAAGCACAACAAAACCAGAGAAAGCAACTGTAACATTGGAAGCAAAAAATACTGGCGGAGATATTCTAATAATAATAAAAGATGATGGAAGAGGTTTAAACAAAGAAGCAATTGTGAAAAAAGCAATTGAAAAAGGAATAACTAGTAAGAGTATTAACGAAATTAGTGATAAAGAAGCATACAATTTTATATTAGCACCAGGATTTTCTACAAAAGAAGCTGTAACTGAGTATTCAGGTAGAGGTGTGGGTATGGATGTTGTTTATACTAATATACGTAAGTTAAGAGGTTCTATTAGCATAGATAGTGAGTATGGAAAAGGAACTACATTTACAATACGTATTCCACTAACATTGGCCATAGTAGATGGTATGAAAATTAGAAATGATGATGAAACATATATTATTCCTTCACTTAACATAAAAGAAGTATTTAGGTACGGCGCTTATGATATTGTTGAAAATCCAAACGGAGAAGAACATAGTATTATAAGGGGGAATTGTTATAAAATTTGTAGATTATCAAAAATTTTAGGGTTAAGTGATATCAAAAAAGATGACGGTATTATGATTTTGGTAGAATCCGAGATGGGTAATATATGCTTAATTGTAGACAGTATTTTAGGACAGCAACAAGTTGTAATTAAACCAATACCTGCAATACTAACTCAATTTAGAGGAGTACAATCTTATTTGGCGGGATGTTCTATTTTAGAAGATGGATCTATTAGCCTTATACTTGATGTTAATGCTATGATACATAGATAAAATATACTAATACAAAAGGAGAAAGAGTAAATGGATAAAAAAATAAAAGTATTAGTAATTGATGATTCGATTATATTTAGACGTGTTATATCTAAGTATCTTCAAGAAGATCCAGAGTTAGAGGTAGTAGAAACAGCTAAGGACTCTTATGATGCAAGGGATAAAGTATTACAATATAGACCAGATGTATTAACATTAGATATAGAGATGCCAGGTGTCAATGGAATTGAATTTTTAAAGATTTTAATGAATCAATGTCCAATACCTACAATTGTTATAAGTGGTGCCAATGACAAATGTTTTGAGGCTTTATCGGCTGGAGCAGTAGGATTTGTAGATAAACCGACATCAAGTACTATGAACGAATTTGCAATAGATTTGGCTACTAAAATAAAGGAAGCATCAGTAGCTAAATTAGATATAAAAAGTAACCTTGCAAAGGTTAGTAAACCTGTAGAAAAAAAAATGAACTCTAAAAAAACAACAAGCATAACAAACAATAATAATCAGATAATTGCTATAGGAGCATCTATGGGAGGGGTAGAGGCAATAGGAAAAGTATTAAAAGAGCTACCTTTAGGACTACCTGGAATCGTTATAACTCAACATATGCCTCCAGTATTTACAAAAAGATATGCAGAACGTTTAGATAGAGAGTGCACAATTAGCGTGAAAGAGGCAAAAAATGGAGAAGTTGTATTGCCAGGGAATGCATATATTGCTCCTGGTGGTTTGCAAATGGGTATTATAAAGAAAAATAATAAATTTTTAATTCAAGTTAAAGAAGGCGATAAAGTTAGTGGTCATTGTCCATCAGTGGATTATTTATTTGAATCTGTGGCAAATGAAGCCAAAGAAAAATCCATAGCAGCAATCTTAACAGGAATGGGATCCGATGGAGCAAGGGGATTATTAGAAATAAAAAAAGCTGGTGGATATACTATTGGCCAAAATAAACAATCATGTACTGTTTATGGCATGCCAATGGTAGCAAAGAATATGGGTGCGGTTATAAAGGAAACATCTTTAGATATGATTCCAAACGCAATACTAAATCAACTCAAAAGAAATGAAATGAGAAAATAATCTAAAGACTAGATAGAAAGAGGGTATATATGACAATTACTTGTGATAAATTAAATATATTTCGTGAAATTAGTAATATAGGGTCTGGTAATGCATCAACATCATTAGCTACAATGTTAAATGAATTAGTGGACATTGGAATACCAAATAGTGATATGATTGAACTTGATGATATTACAAAGAGCTACGATTCACCAGAGGAATTGGTAGTAGGAACGGTTTTACAACTTTCAGGAGATATGGAAGGTTTCATCATGGTTATCATGAAAATAGATTCTGCTTTTAATTTACTTTCAAAATTATCAGGCAAAGAAATTAAATATAATAAAGATGATTACGAAGAGATGTGCAAAGAATTAAACGCAATGGGAGAAATATGTAATATATTATGTGGAACATACTTAACAGCCATATCAGATATGACAAATTTAACTATAACTCCATCTATACCTCACTTTAGTATAGATATGGTAAGAGCAATAATGAACTTACCAATTTCATTATATGGATTAGATTTTAGTTCAATATTATGTATTGAAACAGACTTCTTTACTGAAGATTATGATATAGAAGGAAAGTATTATTTTATTCCTAATGTGTCATCCTGTACGAAGTTATTGTCATCTTTAGGCTTTGCTGTGTAGGACTATATAATGGAAATGGTAGGTATAGCAGAGTATAAGATTGTAAGAGACCCACAAAAAATTATGACTATAGGACTAGGCTCATGTTGTGGTGTAGTCCTTTATGATGAGATAAATAAAATTGCAGGATTAGTGCACATTTTACTTTCTAACTCTCAAAATGAAAAAATGCTAATAAATAAAGCAAAGTATGCTGATACAGGAATAGTGGCATTATATGAAGATATGAAAAAACTAGGGGCAAATTCTAGATTTATAAGAGCAAAGATAGCCGGCGGTGCACATATGTTTAACTTTAATAATTCATCAAGTAGTGTATTCACTATTGGTGAAAAAAATGTAAAATCATGCAAAGAGACTTTAGCCAAACTAAATATTCCAATTATATCAGAAGATACATTAGGTACTTGTGGAAGAACAATTGTATTTGATACAAGAACTAATAAATTGCATGTAAAAAGTGTGGGTAAAGGTGAAACGTTAATTTAATTAATAAGGGGGGCAGTATCTATGTATGCAAATGATGTAGAATCAGAAAATAGAATAGATGATTTGTATATGGTTTTCGTCGTGAATAATCAAAAGTATGCACTATCATCCAAATACATTATAGAAATTATAGAAATGTTACCAATAACAAAGGTACCATTCCTTCCAAAATACATGAAAGGTATTATAAATTTAAGAAGTACTATTATTCCAGTTATGGATGCTAGAATGAGGTTCGATATAGAACCTATAAATTATGATGAAAGAACTTGCATTATTATAATTGAAAATAACAATAATAAAATAGGATTAATAGTAGATACAGTAAATGAAGTAATTCATATTTCGTCAGAAAAGAACATGAATATGGACTCTAGTCAAGATGAAGGAAAGAGTAACTTTATAAAATCTGTTAGTGAAATAAATAATGATGTACAATTAATACTAGATTGTGATTCATTAATGAAGATAGTCGAGGAAAATAATTATGCAGTTGACAGATAGAGATTTTGCAAGGCTGAGAAATTTCATGTATAATAATTATGGAATTAATCTTGAAAATAAAAGGACATTAATAGAAACAAGACTATTAATGATGGTTAAACGATTAGGATTTTCTGATTATAATAGTTATATAGATAACTTGATGAAAGATAAAACAGGTGAACAAGTATCAATATTAGTAGAAAAATTAACTACGAATTATACATATTTTATGCGTGAAGAAATGCACTTTGAGTTTTTAAAAGAAAATGTATTAGTTCCAAGTTTAAAAAAACCTCCACTTGGAGGGTTGAAAATTTGGTCAGCAGCTTCATCAACAGGTGAAGAGGCTTATTGTATTGCCATGTTAGCATCAAGTATTCTAGGTGTTAATTCAAGTCAAAGAATAGCTATAACAGCATCCGATATATCAAACAAAGTATTAAAACAAGCTAAAGATGGAATTTACTCAAATGATAAAATAGAAAAATTACCATCAGCATGGGTACAAAATTATTTTAAAAAAAGAGATGAAAAAAATTATGAGGTAAATCCAAATATAAAGAAGTTAGTAGAATTTAAATATTTTAATTTGAATAATAACTTAGGTTGGAGTAAGTCAAAATATGATGTTATTTTCTGCAGAAATGTAATGATTTATTTTGATAATATTACAAATCAAAAACTAATTAATAGATTATGTGATTCTCTAAAACCAGGCGGATATTTAATAATTGGAATGTCAGAAAGTTTATCTAATTTAAAAACTGATTTAAAAAGAGTAAAACCATCAGTATATAAAAAAAATAAAGTATAGTTTTTGAATCCTAAAAGAATTAAAATATAAGTATGAGTAAGTTAACAAAATGTATTTGAAACAATGGAGGAAAGTTATGAAAAGAGTATTAATAGTTGATGATGCAGCCTTTATGCGTATGACAATAAAAAATATGCTTTCAAATTATGAGTATGAAATAGTAGGAGAAGCAGAAAATGGTTTAGAAGCTGTTGAAAAATACAAAGAATTAAGTCCAGATATAGTTACAATGGATATTACTATGCCTGAGCTTGACGGAATACAAGCTTTGAGAATGATAAAAAAATTAAATCCAGGAGCATCAGTTGTTATGGTTTCAGCTCTAGGACAAGAAGCAAAAATGAAAGAGGCTATTATATATGGCGCTAAAGGGTTTATAGTAAAACCTTTTAAAGAAGAAATACTTTTAGGTGCATTATCAAAGCTATAAGAAATTTATATAAAATAGAAATAATGCAAAAATTATATGATACTATAGATTGATTTATGTAAAATAAGTCGATCTATAGTATTTTTAGATTTAAATAATGTAATATTTTAATTAAAATCTTATGAGGTTATAAATACTAATTATGGATAAATAAGGAAGTTATAATATTAAAATTTTCAAACTAAAATATTATTCTAAGATAAAGAGTTGTTTTATCATATATATTGAAATTTCAACATTTGTTGAGATTTGCAAAACAGTCGTTTTTTTGACAGATTGTGAGAAATAAAGTATAATAACCAATGTATTTAAAAAGAATAAGAGGTGGATAAAGTGGAGAAGTTTAAAATTCAACCTGTATTGGTTGGTGGAGATATAAACTGTTATTCTGTGGCTAGAGCTTATCACGAAGCTTATGGAGTAAAGTCAATAGCTTTTGGGAAAATGTTACTTGGGGCAACAAAAGACAGTAATATAATAGATTTTAGAGTAGACCCTAATATGGGTAATAAAGAAGAGTTCATAAAGGTTTTATTAAAAACGGCAGATGAGCTTGCTGAGCCAAATAAAAAACTTATAATTCATGGATGTACTGATGAGTATGCTGAATTAATAATAGATTATAGAGATATATTATCAGAAAAGTATATAGTACCTTATATAGGTGCTGAACTTAAAGATAAGCTAATAGAAAAAGAATTATTTTACAATATGTGTGAAGAATATGGGTTAGATTATCCAAAAACATATATATACAATAAGGGTGATGAAATAGGTGACTTTGGATTTAATTATCCGGTTATATTAAAAGCATCTGATAGTATATCATTCTTCCAAAATGCTTTTGAAGGAATGAATAAAGCTTATCTTATACAAGATGAAGAAGAATTTAGAAGAGAAATAGAAAAAATATACTCTCACGGTTATGAAAAATCTATGATAGTTCAAGACTTCATACCTGGAGATGACTCCCACATGAGAGTTTTAACCTGTTACTCAGATAAAAATGGAAAAGTTAAAATGCAATGTTTAGGACATGTTTTATTAGAAGAACATACTCCAAAAGGAATAGGAAATCATGCGGCTATAATAACTGAGTATGATGAATCAGTTATGACTAAATTTAAAAACTTCTTAGAGAGTATAAACTACACAGGATATTCAAACTTTGATATAAAATACGATGCAAGAGACAATAAATATAAAGTATTTGAAATAAACTTAAGACAAGGTAGAAGTAACTACTATGTAACATCTTCAGGAAATAACATAGCGAAGTTCGTTGTAGAAGATAGAATTAACAACAAAGAGCTAGACTTAAAAATACAAAAGGAACCTTTCTTCTGGAGATGTATACCGAAAGAAGTAGTATATAAATATGTAAAAAGTCAAGAATTAGTAAATAAGTGTAAAGAATTAGATGCTGCAGGAAAATCTGCCACGTCATTTGGATACGAAGCTGACTTAAAAGGAAACTTTAAAAGAAGATGGTATATATTCTTATACCATGTGAATCAATTTAGAAAATTCAAAAAATACTGTAAGTAGATTGGTGATAATATGAATAATATAACTGTAGGTGTTTTAGGCGGTTTAGGACCTATGGCTTCTGTGTATTTCTATGAAATGGTAGTAAATATGACAGAAGCAAAGACTGACCAAGAACATGTTGATATGATAATAACAAATAGAGCAACTACACCAGATAGAACAGCTTTTATAATAGGAAAATCTAATGAAGACCCATCAAAGATATTAATAGATGATGCAAAAAAATTAGAAAAATATGGTGTAGACTTTATTGTAATAACATGTAATACGGCACATTATTTCTATGAAAAAATAGTTAAAGGAGTTAATATACCTTTAGTAAATATTGTAGAGGAAACAATTAAACATGCCAAAGAGACTAATCATAAAAAATTAGGTATTCTTGCTACTACTGGAAACATTAAAACTAGTTTATACCAAAACATGTGTGAAAAGCATAATATAGAATATTTAGTATTAGATGAAAATAGACAGTCTAAAGTAATGGAAATAATTTATGATGATATAAAAAGTGGAAAACCAGCTGATATGGACAAGTTCAATTCTATAGTAGATTATTTAAAGGAAAATAATTGTGATGGAGTTATTCTTGGATGTACAGAGTTATCTATATTAAAAAATGATAATAAATTAGATGGGAATTTTTATATAGATTCCTTGGAAGTACTTGCTAGGGAAACTATATTAAGAAGCGGAAGAAAACTAAAATAGAGTAGTTAACCTACTCTATTTTTTAAAATCAGAAAGGAAGTATATTATGAAGTTATTTAAATTAATGGAAGATGTAAGCTTTACATCTAACTTACCTTTAGAAAAAATTAATGAAATTGAAATAAAAGATATATCATATAACTCTAGAAGTTGTAAAGAAGGATTTATATTTGTTGCTCTTGTAGGTGAAACTGTAGATGGGCATAAATTTGCAAAAAATGCTTATGACAATGGAGCTAGAGTATTTTTACTACAAAAAGGAATGGAATCTAGTAAATACGTTATAGAGCTACCAAATGATACTGTAAAATTATTTGTGGAAGATACAAGAATAAGTTTATCAAGAATATCACATAACTTTTTTGAAAAGCCATCTAATTCACTAAAAATAATTGGTGTTACAGGAACTAAGGGGAAAACAACTATAACTAATTATATTGCAACTGTTTTAAATGAATCAGGAGTTAATACTGGTGTAGTAGGAACAAATGGGACTTTCTTCAATGGAACTTATGAAGTTACATCAAATACAACTCCAGAAAGCTATGAGTTACATAGAATATTCAGAAAAATGCTGGATAATGGTGTAACATGTGTATCTATGGAAGTTTCTTCTGGTGGAATAATGCAAAATAGAGTAGAAGATGTAGATTTCGATGTAGCTATATTCTCTAATTTATCTCCAGATCACATAGGACCAAAAGAACATCCAACATTTGAACATTATTTACAATGTAAAGCAAGATTATTTAAAATGGCGAAACATGGTATTATTAATGTAGATGATGATTATGCAAAGGATGTAATAAATGCAGCAACTTGTGATGTGGAGACTTTTGGAATAGAAAATGAGGCTAATTTAACTGCTAATAATATAAGATATTCAAAAGAAATAGACTCACTAGGAGTGAGTTTTGACTGTAATACAAAAGAAGAAACATTCCCATGCTTTATATGTTCTCCAGGAACTTTTAGCATTTACAATGCATTGGCAGTTGTAGCAGTGTGTAAATATTTAGACGTAAAAAAAGAGATTATGATAGATGCTTTAAAAAGTGCTAAGGTCAGTGGTAGAGTGGAAGTTTTACCAATACTTCCTTATGCTACAGTAATAGTTGATTATGCTCACAATGGTGTTAGCTTAGAGAATATACTACAAACTCTGAAGAACTATGATCATGATAGATTAATATGCTTATTTGGTTCAGTAGGTGGTAGAACTGAAATTAGAAGAAAAGAATTAGGTGATGTTGCTGCTCGTGAATGCGATTTAGCGATACTTACAGCAGATAATCCAGATTTTGAAGATCCAATGAATGTTATAAATGATATAGCTGAATCTTTTGAAGGTTCTTCTTGTGAAGTAATAAAAATATCAGATAGAGAAGAAGCTATAAAATATACTATTAGAAATGCTAAAGAAGGAGATATGATAGTATTTGCAGGTAAAGGTCATGAAAAATACCAATTAATAAATGGAGAAAAACTACCTTTTGATGAAATAGCTATTGCAAAAGATGAAGCAAAAAAAGTAATAGAAGAAAAAGAATTATTAGCTTAGTTAATAATTTGTAATACGAAAATATTAAAGGCATTACATTTATTATGTAATGCCTTCTTTAAATGAAAATATATTAATAATTAATTATTATTTATATAATAAAATAGGCACAAATATACTATAGTGAAATTGATTTTTGAAAATTCTTATGATATCATTAAATTAATTAGAAAACAAAATTAGTCATGGCATCTTGATTTATTCAATCCTTGACCAGTTATATCAATTATTTTATTTATTGCAGTGTCAGATAAAAATACAATTTCTGATGGTTCGCCTTTCAAGTTTTCACCCATCAACTTTAAACCATTAGAGTTTTCTATGTAAGAAATATCTAGATTTCTCCTGAAAATTCTATTAGTAGTCTTATCTTTAATCTCTATAGTAATTTCATCACAACTAATAAAATCTAAAGGGGTATTGTTTGGAGTTAAATTATTGTTGAAGTAGTCTAGAATGTAACTTATAGTAAAATCCCTCAAAACAATTAATTCTTCATTAGTTTTAGCGCTAGATGCAGAAATAAACTTATCAAATATCTCTTTACAAACTTCTTCATTTAAAACATTATTTTTAATCATTATAACCTCCAAAATAAGTATTAATTTTGCTAATTAATAAATTTACATAAATTATAGTCCAAGTTTATTAATTTAGAAATAAAAATTTAAAAGGGGGAAATAAATTTGCTACTAAAAAAGGTCCTTTATATTAATGGGGTAAAAAGAACATTACTTGTTAATCCAGAAAGCAGTTTAGCTAATGTACTTCGTGAACAACTATTACTTACAGGGTGTAAGATAGGTTGTGGTCAAGGTCACTGTGGTACATGTACTATTATTTTAAATAATAAGGCTGTTCGTTCTTGTATAGTTAAAATGAAAAAAGTTGAGGATGAATCAATTATACAAACTATTGAAGGATTATCAGAAGGTGAAGATTTACATCCATTACAAGTTGCATGGATGGGTCATGGATGTGCACAATGTGGTTTTTGTAGCCCAGGATTTATTATGTCAGCTAAAGTTTTATTAGAAGAAAACCCTTCTCCAACAAGAGAAGAAGTAAGAGCATGGTTCCAAAAACATAAAAACTTATGCCGTTGTACAGGATATAAACCTTTAGTAGACGCTGTTATGGATGCAGCTGCAGTACTAAGAGGCGAAAAGAAAGTAGAAGATTTAGTTTTTGAACCTGTAGGAAATGAAATATTAGGAACTAAGTATGTAAGACCTTCTGCAAAGGCTAAAGTAACTGGTACTTGGGATTTCGGTGCGGATTTATCTTTAAAAATGCCAAAAGATACTTTAAAACTTGCTTTAGTTCAAGCTGAGGTTTCTCATGCAAATATTAAGGGAATAGATACTTCTGAAGCAGAAAAAATGCCAGGTGTTTATAAAGTGATAACTGCTAAAGACGTTAAAGGTAATAATAAAATAAATGGATTAGTGTTCTTTCCGAGCGCTAATAAGGGAGATGGATGGGATAGACCAATCCTTTGTGATGAAAAAGTATTCCAATATGGTGATGCTATAGCATTAGTAGCTGCTGATACTGAAGAACAAGCTAAAGCTGCTGCTAAAAAAGTAAAAGTAGACTTAGAAGTACTTCCAGCTTATATGAGTGCTCCAGAAGCTATGGCAGAAGATGCTATAGAAATACATCCAGGAACTCCTAATGTTTACTTTAAAACAGAATGTAAAAAAGGTGATGAAACAACTTCGATGATGGAAAAACTTCCAAATGTTGTTGAAGTTGAGTCTTATTGTAGTCGTCAACCACACTTGCCATTAGAGCCTGACTGCGGGCAAGCATTTATGGATGAAGATGGAAACTTAATAATACATTCTAAGAGTATAGGAATCCATTTACATCATGCAATGATTTGTACTGGTATAGGTGTTGATCCTGAGAAATGTTTCTTAGTACAAAATCCAACTGGAGGAACTTTTGGATATAAGTTCTCTCCAACTATGGAATCTATGTTAGGAGTTGCTTGCTTAGCTACTGGAAGACCAGTTTCTTTAGTATATAGTCAATATCAACAAATTACTTATACTGGTAAAAGATCGCCAGCATTTATGAAGATAAAGCTTGGAGCAGATAAAAATGGTAAGATACTTGCTCTTGAAGGTGAAAACTATATCGATCATGGCCCATACTCAGAATTCGGTGACTTATTAACTATGCGTCTTACTCAATTCGTAGGTGCAGGTTATGGAATACCAAATATAAGAAATACTTCTTATACTGTATGTACTAACCATGCTTGGGGTAGTGCATTTAGAGGATATGGCGCTCCACAAAGTTTCATGGGAACTGATACTGCTATAGATGTATTAGCAGCACAAATGGGAATGGATCCATTTGAATTAAGATATATAAATGCTTATAGACCAGGAGATACAACTCCTACAGGTCAAACTCCTGAAGTTTATTCAATTGTTCCTATGATGGATAAATTAAGACCATTATATGAAGAAGCTAAAGTAAGAGTTAAAGAAAACTCTACAGATAAAGTTAAACTTGGTGTAGGTATATCAATTGGTGTTTATGGATGTGGATTAGATGGGGCTGATTCATCTGAAGCTTATGCTGAAATAACTCCAAAAGGTGTAACTATTTATAACTCTTGGGAAGATCATGGTCAAGGTGCTGATATAGGAACATTAACTATGGCTCATGCTACTTTAAAAGCTGCTGGATATAAACCGGAAGATATTAAATTAGTAATGTGTGATATGCGTCAAACTCCAAATAGTGGTCCTGCTGGAGGAAGTAGATCTAATGTTGTTACAGGTAATGCTACTAGAATAGCTGCTGAAAACTTGTTAAAAGCACTAGAAAAAGGTGATGGAACATATCGTTCTTACGATGAAATGGTTGCTGAAGGCTTACCAACTAAGTATGTAGGTAAGTGGGTTGCTTCTATGTGTTCTGACTGTCAGATAGAAAATGGTCAAGGATCACCATTTAGTAACTATATGTATGTTGTTAATATGCCAGAAGTTGCTGTTGATATGGAAACTGGTAAAGCAAAAGTTGAAAAATTCACTTGTATGGTTGATTGTGGTAAGATAATAAACAAACTTGTTGTTGATGGCCAAGTTTATGGAGCATTGGCACAAGGTATAGGTCTTGCATTGACTGAGGATTTTGAAGATTTAGAAAAACATACTACGTTAGTTAAATGTGGTATACCACAAATAGAGGACGTACCAGATAATTTAGAAATACACTACGAAGAAGCTGAAAGACCAGATGGACCTTATGGAGCTTCTGGAGTAGGTGAAGGGCCATTAGCTGCACCTCATCCTGCTATACTAAATGCTATATTTAATGCTACTGGAGCTAGAGTAACTAAAGTACCTGCAACTCCAGTAGTAGTAAAAGCTGCATTAGATGAATTAGCAAGTGGAGCAAATGCTTAAATAAGAAGTAAATATAAAAGAGTAATTTTACGATTGTTGCTCTTGCTTAGTCAAATAGAAGGGCTTAATCTTAAGTATATTTTACAAGAGTTTAAGCCTTTTTTTCATATAAGAAATCTCAAGGGAAATAAATTTTTTAAATACAAATAACAGATATATTTTTTAAGGAGAATAGACTATGGACAATCTTAGTCAAGATAGATTAAAAGAGTTAGAAAGCAAATGTATTCAAGAAGAAGATCCTTGGTGTAATGCTATGTGCCCTGTTCATGTAGATGGAAGACAGTTATGCAAACTAGTTGCCCAAGGTGATTTTACTGAAGGTAGAAAAATTTATGAAAAAAAAATTGTCTTTCCAAATATAATAAGTAGAGTTTGTGAAGAAAAATGTAAAAGTCGATGTAAAAGAAAAGAATTAGGAAATTCCATAAATATTAGACAACTTGAACTAGCTTGTATGAATTATGGAAAAGAAGTTAAAACAAGAGTTTTATTAAAACCTAAAAAGAAAGAAAAAGCTATAATATTTGGTACTAGTTTAAGTGGATTAACTTGCGCAATAGAATTAAGAAAGAAAGGATACTTTGTTGACTTATACGAAAATCAAAATGTTTTAGGGAAAAATATATATGATGCTTGTAAAGATATTTTGGAAGACGAAATTATAAGTAAAGATTTGCAGAGAGTCGAAAAAGAAGGAGTAAAGATTTATCTTAATTCTTTTTTTGAAGAAGATAAGTTAAATGAATATAAAGAAAAATACGATGTATTAGTTTTTGATGGGAATATATACAAAGATTATTTATCCTACAATGTGATAACTTTACAATATGAAAATGATAAAATTTTTTATAGCCCTAAAAATGTTTCATCTGTAGAATGTATAAGTTTAGGTAAGAGACTTTCAACTTCCATAGATAGATATTTTCAACATAGTAGTATGATTCAAGGAAGAGAAAAAGAAGGGGTTTTTCAAACAAAACTATATACAAATTTAGAAGAAGTTGAAATTAAATATGAAATAACTCCTAGAAATAAAGTATTTTATACAAAAGAAGAAGCTATAAAAGAAGGACAAAGATGTATTGACTGTAATTGTCTTGAATGTGTAAAAGGGTGTGAATTTTTAAGACATTACAAGTCTTATCCTAAAAAAATAGTAAGAGAAATTTATAATAACTTAGCTATAGCTTTAGGAAACAGAACATCAAATAAGATGATAAATTCATGCAGCCTTTGTGGTCAGTGCAAAGCTATTTGTCCTGGAGGGTTGGATTTAGGAGAAGTTTGTGAATATGCAAGAGATCAAATGGTAAAAACAAACAAAATGCCACCATCAGCGTTCGAATTTGCCATGGAAGATATGGAATTTAGTAATAGTGAAGAGTTTTTTACAGTTATAAATAAAGAAAACTTAAATTATGTATTTTTCCCAGGATGCCAGCTATGTGCTTCTGAACCTGATTTAGTAAAAGTAATTTATAAAGATTTAAATGACAAGTTAAAATATGAAGTGGGGCTAATACTAGGTTGTTGTGGAGTTATAGGAAAATGGTCTGGTCAAGAAGCTAAGTTTTATGAAGAAATAAAATTAATAAAAGAAACTTTAGATAAATTAAAGAATCCTGTTGTTATAACAGCTTGTCCTACATGTTATAAAATTTTTAATTCTCATTTAAAAAATATAAAAACAAATATGATTTATGATTATATTAATGAAAATAAATTGTCATGTATAGGAAATTATGAAGATATTGTCATAGATGATCCATGTACGGTTAGATATGATGATAAATTACAAGGGCAAGTGCGAGAAATAGCAAAAAATATAGGATTTAATCTAAAAGAGTTAGATTATAGTGGAGAAATAACCACTTGTTGTGGATTTGGTGGACTTACTTGTTTTTCTAATAAGGAATTAAAGGAAAATATAGTTTTATCAAGAATTAAAGAAAATAAACTAAATTATCTGACTTATTGTATAAATTGCAGAGATAGTTTTTTGAGTCAAAATAAAGAAGCAAAACATATTTTACAATTAATATACAATTTTGATGGTAAAAATAAAAAACCTAATATTTCTGAAAGAAGATACAACAGAGTCCAATTAAAATTAGATTTAACACAGGAAAAAGATAAGACTAATAATTATAAAATCGATTTAATTATGAGTGATGATTTGAAAGAAACACTAGAAGATAGAATGATTTTATATAAAGACATTGAAGATACGATAAAGCATGCAGAAGAAACTAAAGAAAAATTTATAAACAAATCAAACAATCATAATTTGGCCTGTAATAGAGTAAAAAACGTTACATTTTGGGTTGAGTATACTATTAAAGGAGGAAAATATTTAGTTTATAACGCATATAGTCATAGAATGAAAATAGAGGTGAATTAAATGAAAGAAAGTTATGATGATTTTTATGATTACTCAAGTGAGTCCATGATTTGTGCCAAGTGTAATATGTCCCTTGAAAGAGGCAAAGTAACTCTAGAATATTTAGGCAGTAGTTTTCCTGTTGAGCTACCCAAATGTCCTAAATGCAACAATGTATTTATAGACGAAAGTCTAGTATATTCAAAAATGTTAAGAGTTGAAAAGGCTTTAGAGGATAAATGATTAATAAAAGAGATATATTTAGCTTAGGTGGCTTAAATCTTGTCAATGAAATAATAGAAATATACAAGACAAATGATGACGTTAAAGTATTAGATGTAGGCTGTGGAAGCGGGTATTCGGTAAACTATTTATCTGAGAAGGGGTTTGATGCAACAGGCATTGACTTCTCTGAAGAAATGATTAATTTAGGTAAGGAAAGATATAAAGATATTAATATAAAAGTAATGGATGCAAACAATTTTGATTTTTCAGAAAATTATTTTGATTTAATCTTATTTGAATGTAGTTTATCAGTTATGAAAAATCCAGAACAAATATTACAAAGTTGTAAAAAGCTTTTGAAAAAAAGTGGAATAATTTTACTAAGTGATTTTTTCTTTAGACAAACAAATATATATGATGATACATATACTCTTAATTATTGGAATAAGTTATTTGCAGATTTAAATTTTCAAACTATCATATTCCAAGATAAATCTCAAGAATGGAAAAATTATCTGGGAATGGTACTTTGGGAATACGGAGAATTATCAGGATTACTTAGAGGGAATCAAAACAATAAGATAAATAATGACATATTTAAAAAAGAAACGGGATACTTTTTAGTAATACTTAAAAAAAGGGATTGATATTATGGATGAATTATATATGGAAATGCTGGAATTATCGTCTAAGGGATATTATTGTAGTCAGATACTAATGAAGATTATTTTAGATTTAGAAGGAAAAGAAAATCCTGATTTAATTAGAGCCATGGGAGGATTAATAGGAGGTTTAGGTTTTAATCAAAGAATATGTGGAGCCCTTACAGGAGGAGCATGCATCTTAGGATATTTTACTTCAAAGGGTGAAGATGAAGAAATAGAAGATAAAAATCTAAGCATTATGTCAAATGAATTAATAGAGTGGTTTGAAAATGAATGTAGTGATAATAAGGGAATAAACTGTGGGGAAATATTAGATGGAAATTTTGATAATAAATCAAAAATTTGTCCTAATTTAGTATTAAATACATTTGAAAAAGTAGTCGAGATACTTAATAAATATGGTTATGAGTTGTAATTAATAAAGGGAGAAGAGTTGATGAACATATATGAAGAAGGTTTAAGCATTTTAAGAGATAAGAAGAGTTTTGTTTTAGCTAGTATAGTAAGAAGCAATGGTTCCACACCTAGGTCAAAAGGAACTCAAATGATAATAAGAGAAGATGGTTCCATATTCTCCACAGTAGGAGGTGGTAAAATGGAAGCGTCTTGTATAGAAAAAGGTGTGAGGTCAATTAAAAATAAGGAAACGTTTATTTATGAGTTTAATTTAGATAATAAAGATGCTAATAAATCAGAAATGGTTTGTGGAGGAAATGGAGAAATTCTTATAAATTATATGGACTGTAACGACGATAATAATTTATTAATTATGGAAAAAGCAACTGAAGCTATAAAAAATCACAAAAAGGGATGGATAGTTACAGTTTTAAAAAAAGATAAAAAAGAAATGTTATTTGTTGATGATAAAAATAATCTTATTGGCCAATATTCAGGAAGTCAATTAATGAGAAATAAATTAGAAAATGGGATTGAAAGATTAAGTATTCACTCAGATGCTATTGATGATGAAATATTTATTGTACAAAAGGTTCATAATATGGGAAAAGCTTACATATTTGGAGCTGGCCATGTATCTAAAGAAACAGCAGCAATTTTAGATATAATAGAATTTGAAACTATAGTTTTAGATGATAGAAGTGAATTTGCAAATAAAGAAAGATTTCCAAACTCTGAAACTATTGTATTAGATAGTTTAGAAGAAATAGATGATTTAGGTATAGATGAAGATAGTTATATTTTAATAATTACACGAGGCCATTTATATGATTACAACGTGCTTAATTGGGCATTAAAAACAGATGCGTATTATATAGGAATGATAGGTAGTAAATCTAAGATTAATATGACTTATGAAAAACTTAAGAAAGATGGTTTTACAGAAGAAGATTTTAAAAGAGTTCATGCTCCAATAGGAATAAAGCTAGATGCAAAAACTCCAGGAGAAATAGCAGTAAGCATAGCAGGTGAGCTTATAAATGAAAGGGGAACAAAAGAAAGAAGATTGGAAAAATGAAGATAAGTGGGTTAATTGTTGCAGCAGGTTTATCTTCTAGAATGAAAGATTTTAAACCTTTAATGGAAATAGGAAAGAAACCACTTATTATAAACACAATTAATAGCTTAAAGCAGAGCGGTATAGAAGATATAAATATTGTTGTAGGTTATAGAAGAGAAGATATAGAAAATTGCATAAAAAATCAAAATGTAAATATAATTTACAACAATAAATATGAAAGTACTTTTATGTATGATTCATTTAAGCTTGGGTTAGATAAAGTAAAAAATAGTTGTGATGCAATTATATTTTTACCTGGAGATGTAGGTTTTGTATCTAAATATACAATAGATTTATTGATTCAAGAAATAAGTAAAAAACAAATTAAAATTGTTTATCCAATATATAAAAATACCATAGGGCACCCACCTATAATAAGTTCTGAATGTTTTGAATATTTATTAAACTATAATGGAAAAAATGGATTAAAAGGTGGATTGGACCATTTTGAAAGAGAATCTAAAGAAATAAATACTCCAGACAAATTTATCTTATGTGATATGGATTATAAAGAAGATTTTTATAAGGTGAAAAAGAATTTTGAAAATAGGCAATATTTATCTTATGAAGATTGTATTTATTTATTATCTTATTTTAATGTATCAAAATCTATAGTTAATCATGTCATAAAGGTAAAACAAATATGTGAAGATTTAAGTAATTCAATCAACAAGGATAAAGAAATTATTAATGTGAGTTTAATTAATGCAGCCTCTATCTTACATGATATAAAAAGAAGAGAAAAAAATCATGATGATGTAGGGGCTGATTTATTACATAGCTTAGGGTATGACAAAATTGCAAATATTGTAAGAAGTCATATGAAACTTAACGAAAAAATGGAATGTTTAGTAAATGAAAATACTATTTTATATTATGGTGATAAATTAGTAGTAGAAGATGAATTTTCAGATTTAGATAAAAGATTTAAAGAAAAATTCAATAAATATAAAAGAGATAAAGAAATTCAAGAAAATATAATGAGAAAATATGAAACGGCTCTTAAGATAAAATCCAACATTATTTCAATAATTGGTAAAAATGAGTATGAAAAATTGGAGAATAAGTGGAGGGGAGACAAGAATGGTTTATTTAAATAATGGTGCTACATCTTGGCCCAAACCCCAGTGTGTTTCCGAATATATTAAAAAAGCTTTAGATGAGTTACCATGTAACGCTCATAGAAGTGGATTTGATGAAAAAGAAAATTGTAATTGTAGGGAGCTATTATCAAGATTACTTCAACTGGACAACCCTAATAATATTGTCTACTGTAGTAATGCTACCGTTGGACTTAATTTAGCAATACAAGGATTTGGGTTTACTGAAGGAGATAAAGTTTTAACTACAGCGGCAGAGCATAATTCAGTACTAAGACCACTGTATTATCTTAAAAAGAAAAAAGTTATTGAATATGAAATAATGGATGTAAATGAAGAAGGAAGAATAGATCCTTATTTATGGGAAGAAAAAATTAAAGAAATAAAGCCTAAAATGGTTGTATTTACGCATGCATCTAATGTAACGGGAGCAATTAACGATGCAGAAAAATTAGCTACCATTGCAAAAAAATATAATTGTGTAGTACTACTAGATGCTTCTCAAAGTTTAGGTTTAGTAGATGTACTACCACAAAAATGGGATATAGACATGGTAGCGTTTACAGGTCATAAATACTTGCTTGGTCCCCAAGGAACAGGTGGCCTTTATGTATCACCTAGAATTAAATTAAATCCTGTGTTACAAGGTGGAACGGGAATATATAGTGATGAAGATACAATGCCAGAAGAAATGCCTTTGAAATTAGAAGCAGGAACGCCAAATGATATCTCATTCAAAGGATTAGAAGAGGCTCTAAGATGGAGTTTTAAAAATCATTTAAATAAAGACAATATAGATTATTTAGTTAATAAAATAAAAAAAGAACTGAAAAAAATCAATGTTAATGTAATAGACGTAAGTGGAGAAACAACTCCTGTAATATCATTTACTATGGAAGATTATAGCGTAAATGAAGTAGGAGAAATACTTCAAATGAGTTTTGACATTATATGTAGAAGTGGACTTCACTGTGCACCTTTAATTCACAAATGTTTAAATACATCACCAAGTGGAACTGTTAGAATTAGTTTATCTAGATTTACTATAGAAGAAGAGGTAGATTATTTTATTAATTCCATAAAGGATATAATAAATGGATAAGTTTAAAGTAAACAAAATTGATAATTGTTTTAAAAACAGCCAAACGTATGAGTATAAATTAAATGTGGAAATAAATATAGAATTTCTTGAAAAATTACAAAACTTAGGTAAACTAGAAATAAAAAATTTTAGACGACCGATTTTTATGATTTATTGTGAGAATGAAAATAAAATTAAAGGAGTTATTAATTCTAAAATTATAAGAGTAAGTTTTCCAGATTATCCAGATTATATAGATGAAGAAAGAAAAGAGGCTTTTGAAAAATTTTTAAATGAAATTTTATAGGAAGAACAGATTGCTAGGGGGTAAACTATGAGAAGAGTAATAGGTCAAGTGGAGAGTTTATGTCCTTATTGTTTTAAAAAAATAGTAGGGCAAAAAGTAGAATATGAAGATAAGGTATATTTGGAAAAATCTTGTGAAGATCATGGTTTTTTTAAAACATTAATCTGGGAAGGTAAGGATTACGAAACTTGGAGCGATGTGGAAAAATTTACAACTCCTAATGTTGTAAGTAGTGAGGTAAATAATGGGTGTCCATATGATTGTGGCATATGTAGTGGACACAGACAAGAAACGTGTTGTGTACTACTTGAAATAACAAATAGATGTAATTTAAAATGTCCTATTTGTTTCGCCTCATCCAATGAAAATGCAAAGGAAGATATAAGTATAGAAAGAATTAGTGAATATTACGATTATCTAATGAAGTGTGGTGGTCCTTATAATATACAACTATCAGGAGGAGAACCCACTTTAAGAGACGATTTAGATAAGATAATTAAAATTGGAAGAGAAAAAGGTTTTACTTTTTTTCAATTAAATACTAATGGTATTAGAATTGCAAAAGATGAAAATTATATAAAATCTTTAACTAATGTAGGACTAAATACTGTATTTTTACAATTTGATGGTCTTAGAGATGAAGTATACTCCAAGCTTAGAGGTCAAAAATTGCTTAGAGTAAAATTAAAGGCCATAGAAAATTGTAAAAAAGCAGGAGTAGGGGTAGTTCTTGTGCCTACTATAATGCAAGATGTGAATATTAATGAAATAGGAAAAATTATTAATTTTTCCATAGATAACATGCCAGCCATAAGGGGAGTGCACTTTCAACCAGTAAGTTTCTTTGGAAGATATGAAAATCGAGATGAAACTTATAGAATAACAATTCCGAAAATGTTAAGAGAAATAGAAGAACAAATGAAAGGTAAGATGAAAATAGAAAACTTTATGGGTGGAGGAGCAGAAAATTCATACTGTTCTTTCCATGGAAATTTCTTAGTAAATGAAGATAAAAGTTTAAAGCCTTTAGGTAGCAAAAGTAATTGTTGCTGTAAACCAACTTCTTCAAAACAATCTAGAGAATTTGTGGCGAAACAATGGTCAGCAGTAAAAAATTCATCAAATAAAAAGGATACTAAAAATAAATTTACAAAGTCTTTAGATGATTTTTTAGATAGATTTGACAGCTATACTCTAGCTATATCGGCCATGCTATTTCAAGATGTATGGAATGTGGATTTAGATAGACTAAAACAATGCTATATACATGTGGTAAGTAAAGATATGAAGCTTATACCTTTTTGTGCATACAACTTAACAAATATAGATAATAACAGTTTATATAGGAGATAATGTATGAGACTAGATAATTGGATATGTGAAAAAATCAAAGTGAAAAATGAATTAAGTAGAGAAGAACTCGAAAAATATCAATTAAATACATTAAATAATTTAATTAAATATGTGAAAGAAAATTCACCTTTTTATAAAGAATTATATAAAAATTTAGATGAAATAAATTCTTTAGACGAGTTATACAAAATACCAATTATCAATAAAGATGCTATAGTTGAAAATGGAAACAAAATGGTTTGTGTTAATCAAAGTGAGATAAGTCGAATAGTTTCTTTAGATACATCTGGAACTATGGGTAAACATAAAAGAATTTATTTTACTGAAGAAGATCAAAAACTTACAATTGATTTTTTTATACAAGGACTTAGTTTTCTTGTTAAAAAAGATGATGCAATGATTATTATGCTTCCTTTTGAAAGAGAAAATAGTGTGGGGGATTTAATAAAGCAATCATTAGAAATTATGAAGGTTAAGCCTGTTATGAATGGTACTTTATCTTCTTTTAAGAAAACTGCAGATATTATAATAAGTAATAAAGTAAACTCTATTGTAGGTATGCCAGTTGAAATTTTAGCTTTAGGAAGATATATAAAAAAAGAAAATTTGCCCATAGAAATTAAGAGTATCTTACTCAGTGCGGATATGGTAAATAATACACTGGTTGAACAAATAAAGAATGCATATAATTGTGAAGTATTTAATCATTTTGGAATGACAGAAACTGGCCTTGGATGTGCAGTTGACTGTAATTGTCATGAGGGAATGCATGTTAGAGAAAATGATTTACTAATAGAAATTGTAAATCCTGTGACAAAAGAAAAAGTAGATGATGGAGTACGTGGAGAAATATTAATTACTACTTTAACTAGAGAAGCAATGCCTCTTATAAGGTATGCAACAGGAGATATATCTTCTTTTGTAGTAGATAATTGTAATTGTTCTAGTGTTTTAAAAAGATTAGATAAATTAAGATATAGAATGGATGATAGAGCTCATATAGGTAAAAATTTGTATATAAATATAAATTCTATAGATAATAATTTATTTAATTTGAATAACATTGTAAATTATAAAGTAGATGTGGAAAGTATTGATAATTACTATGAGTTAAAATTGCAACTTGTTTTATTTCAAGGGGAAAAAATGATTTTATCCCATGATAATAAAGACTTAAAAATAAAGATAAAAGATTTATTATTAAAAAATCCAAGGATTAAGAAGTCTTATGAAATGAAAATGTTAAAAATACATATAAATCTAATTTATACAGATGAATATATTGATTTATATAGAGGAAAGAGAAAAATTAACTCTATTTAAAAAGGATGAACTATGGATATTTATTTAGTAAGACATGGAGAGTTATATTGGGAAGATAATATAAAAAAATGTATAGGAATTACAGATATTAATTTAAATGAAAAAGGTATTAAAAGGGCTAAATTAGTAGGTTTATTTTTAAAGGATAAAGATATTAGTAAAATATATACGAGTAGTTTAAAAAGATGCAAAAAATCTGCAGAGATAATATCGTCTATTTTAAATGTGCCTTATCATGTAGATATGCAGTTGATGGAAATTAATATGGGTATATGGGAAAATAAATCTTTTAATTATATTAAAGTGAAATATCAAAAAGAGTATGAAAATAGAGGCAAAAGCATATCAACCTTTAGAATTAAAGATGGGGAAACATTTAAAGAATGTTATGAAAGATCAAATAGTGAATTTAGAAAATTATGTGAAGAAAATTATGATAATAATATTGTTATATTATGCCATAGTGGTGTTATAAAATCTATAATTTGTTCTATTGAAAACATACCTTTAGATGAAATATTAAGTATTAAATTAGAATATGGACATATTATACATATTAATTGTAATAAAACACAGTATAAAATAAAAAACCATGAAATATAGATGAAAAAATCTATATTTCATGGTTTTTATTTTTAATAATTAAATAAAATTTAAAAAATATTAACTAACAATTTATAAATGTAAAAATGTTACAATAAAATGATTGTAGATAAGCTAACATATATTGTAAAATTATAAATGAAAAATCTAGGGGGAAAAATTAAAAAACTCATATGAAGAATATAAAACTTCAGCATTAATATAAGAAGAAAATATGGGGGAAGAATGAAAAAAAAGAAAAAATTTATCCTATTATTAGTAGCAATATTAACAATAATATGTTCAAGTATATATTTCATAAGTTATGAAAAAAAAATCTCAAGAGAAAATATGGTAGATATTGATGAGATTACAAATGATATTTTGAAATCTAAAATAGAAAACTATGATGAAGAAAAGTTAAAAAATGTAAAATTAAAAGTTTTATATATACTTGATAATACAGAAAATGAAAAGATTTTAGCCGAGTGCAATTTTATTTTAGGAAGTATTTATATACAAAGGAAGAATGATATAGAAGCAATAAATAATTTTAATAAATCCATAAATTACTTTAATAAAGACATTAAAACAAAAATAAAAACAAAAACATATTTTGAGCTTAGCAGGTCTTATTTAAATAAATCACAATTCACTAAGTCTGAAGACGCTTTCAATAATATAAAAAAAATAGGCACAATGGAAGATGAAAAAGAAGAAATAATTAAATATTCATTGTTAAGAGCAAATGATATTTTTAATTATCCTGAGGAGAAGAGTAAAGCTGTAAAAATATTAGAAGATACACTGAAGTTAGCAAAAAAAATAAATTATAAATACATAGAAGATGTATATCTTCATTTGGGACGAGCATACTGGTACGAAGGTAGATTAGTAGAAGGCATAAATGCTAAATTAGAAGCGCTTAGTATTGCTAGGGGCAAAAATATTGAAAGTAAAATTGCAAAAATTTCTGTAGACATAGGAATAGACTATTTTTATTGTGGAAACTATGATGAAGCAGTAATTTATTTATCTCGTATACTAACTTATAATTTAAAAGATGAAAGTGAAGAAGCACAAATCAAATGCTATGCATTATTAAATCTTGTTGAATGTTACGTAAAACTGAAGGATTATGATAGAGCAAAAGAAAGTATTAATAAATTAGAAGGAAATACAAAAAAGATAAAAGATGTAAAGATAAAAGAGGATTTTATAACAAATATTTATGTAAGTAAGGCTGATTTAAATACAGAAATAAATAAACCATCTGAATCAATGAAATTACTTAATATTGCAAAATACAGGTATAAAAAAAGAAATAATTTTAATTTTTCAAATTTTGATGTAAAACTATGCGAAGAATATGGAGATGTACACTATAAATTGAAAAACTATGAAAAAGCATTGAAGTACCATAAAGAGGTACAACAAATGGCATTAGAACGAGATTTATCATATTTAGATGAAATATATAATAACAAGATTTATTTAGATTATAAAGCTATGGGTGATTATAAAAATACCATATTATATTTAGAAAAAAATATTAAACTGAAAACAGAATTGTCAAAGAATAAGAATAGGCAGTATTCTCAATACTTAATAAATAAATTTGAAAGTGAAAAAAACTTAGAAAAAATATCTAAGTTAGAAGAATCTAGAAATAAAATGTTATTATTATTTATTGGGTTGGGTATTGCCACAACTGTAATTAGCACATTTCTTTGTTTTATATATAAACAAAATAAAGAGATAAACAGATTAAATAAGCTATTTAAAGACTTAAGTGTTACTGATGCTCTAACAAAAGTACATAATAGAAGGGCACTAGATGAATTTTTGGCAGTTAATTGGGATTTATATAAAAAGACTGAAATGCCTATATCTTTTATGATGATAGATTTAGATTTTTTTAAATTATACAATGATAATTATGGGCATCCAAAAGGCGATAAAGTGCTTGAAATAGCAGCTATGGTAATAAAAAAATCATGTCGTAAAGTAGATTTTGTAGCTAGATATGGTGGAGAAGAATTTATTGTAATAATGCTAAATACAGATAAAAATGAGGCTATTAATTTAGCAAAAAGGATAAGAAGAAATATTTATGATACCAATATAGTTCATGAATATTCTAAAGTAAGTGACAGAATAACTATCAGCATGGGAATTAGTACAGCATGTATAGGAACAAATAAAAATTATGATGAGTATATACAAAAATCAGATAATGCCTTATATGAAGCAAAATCTAAGGGAAAAGATACATATGTATACTTACATTAATATATAAAAATCATAAAAGGAGGTATATTATGAGCTTGATAAAAGATATATTTGAAGATTTTCAATGTCCAGTATGGGTAAAAAATAAGGAAAATGAAATAATATTTATAAATGAAACTTTTAAGTTGAATTTTAAAAAAAGAAATAAAGAAGTAGAACAATTATTTGATAACATAAAAAATACAAAGGGAAAGTCTACAGATATAATAAAAATTAATAGTAAAATATATAAACATATTACGTATATAAATGATAAGTGTAAAGAAACAATAGGCATGCTAGTAGATTTCACAGATATGATTGATAGTGTAGATCAAAGCTATGAAAAGCATACACTAAGAACTGTAATTGATAGTATTCCAGACTTGGTTTTTTATAAAGATAAAAACTTAAAATACTTAGGTATAAATAAAGAATGTGAGAAATTTTATAATAATATGGGGATTACAGAGATTGTTGGTAAAAATGATTTAGAATTTCCTTTAGATATATCATTTATTACTCAATGTTATAATCATGATAAAATTGTTATCTCAAGGAAACAGCAACTATACATGGAAGAAGCAGTTGATGATAAGATTTTTGAAACAATTAAAACTCCTATTTTAGATGAATTTGGAAGTATAAAAGGTTTAGTAGGTCTTGTCAGAGACATAACCGAAAAGAAAAGAAAAGAAGATGAATTAAGGTATTTAAGCTATACAGATGGATTAACAAGCTTATTTAATAGATCATATTTTGATATAAAAGTTAAAGAAATTATAGAAAATAAGAAATTTCCTATGGGATTAATTTTAGGTGATATAAATGGATTGAAAATAGTAAATGATACCCTAGGACATTTACAAGGAGATAAACTTTTAAAAACTATGTCTAAAATATTATTAAAAGCATCTGATGAGGTAGGGACTGTATTTAGATGGGGTGGAGATGAATTTGTTATATTATTACCTGGATTTTCAGATTTGCAATGTGCGAGTATGATGAAGAAAATAGATGACCTATGTGAAAATACTACATATGAAAATATAAATATGAGCATTTCTATGGGATGTTCTATATTAAATGAAGGAGACAGTATTGATCGAGTATTAGTGGAAGCAGAGGACAAAGTATATAGAAAAAAGATGCTTAGTGATAAATTAGTTAGAGCTTCAATGTTAGAAACATTGAAGGTTAATTTAGCTAACAAAAATGTAGAAACAGAAAAACATACCCAAAGAGTTTCTGGTTTTTGTATAGAAATTGCAAAAGCATTAAATTTAGATGAGGATATGATTGAAAAAGCTTCTTTAATTGGAAGATTACATGATATAGGAAAAATAGGTATTTCTGAGCATGTCTTATTGAAACCAGGAAAACTTACAAAAGATGAATATGAAGTTATGAAAACACACTCTGAAAAAGGATATAGACTAGCTAGCCTTTTACCAGAAATAAGTTGTATATCTAGAGAAATTTTAACTCATCATGAACGATGGGACGGCGCTGGCTATCCTTTAGGATTACAAAAAGATGAAATACCTATATTATCTAGAATTGTAACTGTAGCTGACTCATTTGATGCGATGACAAACGATAGATGCTATAGCAAAGGAAGAAGTATATATGAAGCCATAGAGGAGCTAAAAAGATGTTCAGGCTCGCAGTTTGATCCTAAAATAGTACATGTATTTATAAATATTATTAAAAAATCACATGTAAAAGCAATCTAATTTTTTTCATAAATAATGGGGGAAAAATGAAGAAATACACGAAACTTATTTTAATGGTTGCAATTTTCATAAGTATTGTATTTGTAATTATTAAAAATATAAGCAATAATAAAATAAATCATAATAAGACAGTTGAATATATATTAAATTATGAAGTTCAAAATTTTAGTGATGAAGAAAAAAATAAAATTAAAAAAGAAACTAATAAAATAATAAATGATTCTAAGGATAAAAAAATTTTATCTGAGTCTTATTATATACTGGCTTACTTAAACTCTTTAGAAAAGAAAAATAAAGAGGCTATAAAACTATATAACAAAGCAATAAATAATATAAATAGTATAAAAAACATTAAAATAAAAACACAAATATATTATGAGTTAAGTAGAATGTATTTATATGAAAATGAATATAAAAAATCTAATGAATCTTTTGAAAAAATGAAAGATATAGCTTTTATATCTAATAAAAAAGAAGAAGTTGTAAAATACGGAATAAAAAGGGGTTATGATATCTATTGTATTCCTGATGGTAGTAGTGAATCAGTTGAAATATTAAAGGAGACATTAGAACTAGCAAAAGAAATAAATTATAAGGAAATGGAAGAGGTATACTTTAACTTGGGAAGAGCATACTGGTCTGAGGATAAGTATATAGAAAGTATAAATGCCAAATTAGAAGCCTTAGATATGGCAAATGAAAAGAACTTAAAAGAAAAGACTATGCTAATATCTACAGATTTAGGGATAGATTATTTATACTCAGGTAATTATAAAGATGCTTTAATATATTTATCAAGGGCATTAAAGTATAACTTAGAAGATAAGTATGAAGATGCTAAAGCCAAAAGTTATTCACTAATGAATATATGTGAAGCTTATATTCAGTTACATGAATTTGATAAAGCCAGAATAAGCTTTGAAAAGCTAGAAAAAGAAATTTTAAAACAGAAAAAAGGCGTTTATAAAGAAGATTGTTTTACATACATGTATGGAAACAAGGCAGATTTACAAACTCAATTAGGAAATGTAGATAAAGCAATAAAATTACTGGATTTAGCTAAAAAAAGATTTGAGAAAAGGGACAAGTTTAGTTTTTATGATTTTGATGTAAAATTATTAGAAGAGTATGGTGATGCATATTATAAATTGCAAAATTATACTTTAGCTTTAAAATATCACAAAGAAGCAGAAAATTTAGTTACAGTGAGAGGACTATCCTATTTAGAAGAAGATTATACTAATAAAATTTATTTGGATTATAAGTCATTAGGCGATTATAAAAATACAATTAAATACTTGGAAAAAAACAATCAACTTAAATCAAATTCATTTGATAATAAAGATAAAGAATGCTCTCAGTATTTACATAATGAATTTGAAAATAATAAAAATTTAATTAAAATTTCAACTCTAGAACGTGCAAGTAATAGAGCTAAAATATTTGATGCTATTTTGGGCGGAGGGGCTATAATAATTTCCTTCTTTAGTTTTAATATTTACAAAAGGAATAAGGAAATAAATAGATTAAATAAGTTATTTAAGGACTTGAGTGTAACAGATCATTTGACTAATATAGCAAATAGAAGAGCTTTAGATGAATTTTTAGCAGGAAATTGGGATTTATACAAAAAAACTGAAATGCCTATATCCTTTGTAATGGTAGATATAGATTTTTTCAAACCATACAATGATAATTATGGTCACTTAAAAGGAGACGAAGCCTTAAAAACCATTGCATCATCTATACATACTTCTTGTGAAAAAGGCGATTTTATAGCTAGGTATGGTGGAGAGGAATTTGTAATTGTAATGTTAAATACAGGAAAAGACCATGCTATAAAAAAAGCAAACCATATTATGCAAAACATATATAATTTAAATATTAAACATGAATTCTCTACTGTTTGCGATAGATTAACCTTAAGTATGGGTATAACAACAGCTCATATAGAAACAATAAAAAACTACGATGATTATGTAAAGAAAGCAGATGAAGCGCTATATAAGGCTAAGAATGATGGACGAAATAAATATGTTTTTATTAAATAACAAAAAATCCTAGTTAAATAATAGCTAGGATTTTTAAGTACTCATATTTTTATAAATGCTATATTTATTAATGAAAATTTGATACTATATATTTGTGTAATATTATCAAAAATAGCAAAATAAAAGTTATCTATATATAGAGGGGGATTAAATTTATGATTAACAATATCATAAGTGATAGGAGCTTAATAGAAAAAGAAAAGAAACTATTTGAAAAAATAATATTTTTTGTATTACTAGTTTGTTGCATTTACATTTTTAATATATTTTCTAAAATAGGGGAAGAAAAATCTTACTTAGAATCGACTTTATTTTTTATAAGAAGTTTTAGTTCCATACTGTCAGTATTGGCTTTTGGTAGTTGTTTAATTTCTTATAATAGATTAAAAAAAGATAGTATTTTTGTTATATCTTTAATGTATCTAGGATTATCTGTAGGAATAGTATCTGGTCAAATAGATTTTCTTAGCTTTTATTATGAAGAGTATAATTTGTTTAGTTATATTACTGTATCTACTTCTATACTTAGAATAATTTTGCTAATAATAGCTATAATTCCTAAAAGTAAAATTAAAACATTAATTGTTAATAATAAAAAAATATCGATTATATTTGTAATTTTATATACTATAATCTTTAATTTGGTAGAAAAAAATCTTAACTTTCTTCAATATTTTTATAGTACGGATTTTTTTGTAATATATAATTATTTTCTAACAGCCACATACTTTATTTCGGCAATAAGACTACTTGCTATAGGTATTAAGGATAAAGAATATATATTTGTAGTATTAGCCTCTAGTATTTTTATGCTAGCTATCAAGGCGATTTATGCAGTATATGCAGTAGATACAACATCATTTTATGTCAAGTTAACCTCAGTGTCTATTACATACATAATATTTTTAATTATTATTGCTGGATCTTTTATTGAATTATATTTGTACATAAATAGAACAAAAATACTTAATGAAAACTTAAGTCTTTTTTACAATTTAACTGATAATCATAAACATAGTTTTATGTTTATTTGTAGAGAAGATGGAGAAATAATATATGGTAATAAGAAGTTTAAGGACTATTACAAAATTAATTCTCCTGAAGATGCAAAAAGAGTAAAGTTATCATTTGCAATAATGGCTAATAAATTAGAGAATAAGGATGAAATTATAAAAAGCTTAAATACTAAAGGTGTATGGAGAGGAATAATTAAAAATCCAGATGAAAGTAGATCAGTTGATTGTTCATTACAAGTTATTGAAACTTTAGATGCTAAAAAAGAGTTTGTTATAACTTATATGGATGTATCAAAATTAATACGTAAAGAATTAGAGTTAGAAAAATTAAAAGTATACAATAAAGAAAAGACTGAATTTATGTCTAATATATCTCATGAGCTCAGAACCCCAATAAATATTTTTTATTCTACAATTCAACTTCTTGATATTTCACTAGTAAAATCAGATAAAGATTTTAAGGAGATGTATAGAAGGTATAGAAAAACCTTACATGTAAATTGCAAGAGAATGTTAAGGTTAATTAATAATGTGGTTGATATCTCAAAAATAGAAACGGGAATATTAAAAGGCAAATTTGATTATTATAACTTAATTTCAATAGTCGAGGATGTGACTTTATCTGTTGTAAATTATGCTCAACTTAAATCCATTAATATACAGTTTGACACTAACGAAGAAGAATTTATAGCAAAATGTGATCCATCTATGATAGAAAGAGCATTGTTAAATTTACTTTCAAATGCTATAAAATTTACTCCTGAAAATAAAAATATTTATGTTAATATATATGTTAATGATGATTTTGCAGAAATAAATATAAAAGATGAAGGTATTGGAATATCAAAGAGTGATAAAACTGCTATATTTGAAAGATTTGTTCAAGCAGATAAATCATTGACTAGAGAGAATGAAGGTAGTGGAATAGGATTAAGCATAGTAAAATCTATAATTGATCTTCATGATGGTTATATTAGTGTTGAAAGTAAAGTTGGTGAAGGTAGTACTTTCAAAATAATACTTCCAAATAGATGTGATGAATGTATTGATTATAAAATTTATGATATAAGCAATTACAACACAGAATTAGAACTATCTGATATATATGAAATATTAGTATAAAAAGTCCCCAATAGGGGATTTTTTATTGCCATAAACTTAACTATTATGATAAATTTTATGTAATTATAACTGTATTTTTAATTTGGAAAAAATATAGTTATAATATTCTTGACCATAAAAAAAATGGATGATATAATAAAACAACAAAATGATAATGATTATTATTTATAATAATTAATGATAATTAATACTAAAACAATAAGGAGATATTGACGTGAAAAAAATAAAAGTATTAGCAGTGTTAACATTAGCACTTGCAACATTTGGATTAATAGGTTGCTCATCAAATGAAGCGGAAAAACAAAATAAAGATACAAGAGTAGTTGAAACAGTAAAAGGAGAAGTGGAGATACCAATTAATCCTAAAAAAATAGTAGATATATCAGGAAGTAGTGAAGAATTATTATTACTAGAACAAACTGTAGTAGGTACGGCTAATGTGGATTCTTACGATACGAAAAATGTACCATCATACATAAAAGACTCGTTAGGTGATGTAAAAATAGTTGGACATTCTATGATGGAAACAGCAGATATAGAAGCAATACTTGCTTTAGAACCAGATTTAATTATAATGGCACCAAGACAAGAAGAAATATATGATCAACTAAAAGAGATAGCACCTACAGTTATGTTAGAAGATAAATCAAATGATTGGGAAGCAAAATTAAAAGATGTAGCCAAGCTATTTGGACAAGAAGATAAAGTTAAGTCTTGGCTAGATGCTTATTATAAAAAAGCTGAAGAGTTAGGTAAAGAGATAAAATTAGTTAATGGTGAAGATACTACTTACTTAACAGTTTTAGCAAGTTCAGGTTCATTCATGGTATTTAGTGAAGGTGGAATAGGAACAGTTTTAAAAGAAGATATGCAATTACCTCAACCAGCTAATATGCCTAAGCAAGATAGTATAACTCTACCAACTGTTACTATGGAAGGTTTATCAGAAATAGATGCTGATCACATAATAGTAATAGCAACGCAGTCAGATAAATCTGACTTAGAATCTAGTTCAGTTTGGTCTGAAATAAGAGCAGTAAAAGAAGGAAATGTAACTATATTAGATTCAAGTCCATACTTCTCTCAAGCTTACAATCCAATAGGAAGAGAATTAATATTAGAGTCTATTAAAGACGCTGTTATAAAATAATAAATCAAGTGGGTGGGGATAAGATTTAATTTCCTCACCTTATTTAATTTTAGTCAATGGATGATGATAAATCTAATGAATATCATTGGAACTAGAAATTAAGAGAATCTTATAAGGAGGAGAGTAAGTGGGTAAGAATAAAAAGAAAAAAATAGCAATAATAATGATTATACTTGGGATCATGCTACTTGTAAGTGGTATAGTAGTATCAATATCATTGGGTGCTAAAAATATAGATATTGGAACCATAATAAGTAGTATTTTTTCGGATAAAAATGATATAAATACAAAAATAATTAGAGATGTGAGAATACCAAGATCTATAGCGGCTGCATTGGTTGGTGGATTTTTGGCAGTGTCGGGAGCCATAATGCAAGGTATTACGAGAAATCCTATAGCTGAACCATCTGTTATGGGTATTACTCAAGGAGCTACTTTTATGATAGCTGTAGCTTTAGTCTTACAAAAGATTTATCCTAACATAGTTCTGAATAGCTTTACGAAAATGATATTCGCATTTTTAGGAGCTAGTATAAGTGGACTTTTAGTTTACTTTATAAGTTCTAGGAGCATTAGAAAAATTGATCCTGTAAAACTAGCTTTAGCAGGAACGGCAATGGGAACTTTGTTAATTTCACTAGCCATGGGGATCTCCATGTATTTCAACTTATCACAGGAGTTAAGTTTCTGGATATCTGGAGGACTTACGTCAGCTAAGTGGCAAGGTGTCAATTTACTTCTGATTGTAGGCGGTATAGGATTTGTCTCAGCAATGATAATGTCACCAAAGATTACAATCTTAAGCTTAGGTGAAGAAGTAGCAATAGGATTAGGTCAAAAAACTAACTTAGTAAGATTAGTATCTTTAATAATTGTAATAGCACTTACAGGAGCATCAGTTTCAGTAGCAGGAAATATAGTTTTTGTGGGACTTATAGTTCCTCAAATAATAAGAGGAATTATAGGATCAGATTATAAATATATAATTACCTTATCAATGTTATTTGGATCAGTTTTATTAGTATATAGTGATATATTATCAAGAATGATTAACCCTCCTTATGAAACACCAATTGGATCTTTAACAGCATTGCTTGGGGTTCCAATATTTATTTACCTTGTGAGAAAGGAGAGTTAATAATTTATGAAAAAGAACAAGAAGTATTTATTAGTTACAGGAATATTATTAAGTTTAATATTAATAACATTTTTAGTTAGTTTAAATATGGGATCTCTATCGATTGAACCTTTTGATGTAATAAAAACTTTTTTAGGCCAAGGGTCTAATGCGCATGAGATTGCTATATTCAAATTGAGATTACCTAGAATTGTAATAGGCATATTAGTAGGGACGGCTTTAGCTACTTCAGGCACAATTTTGCAAGGTGTTACTAAAAATGATTTGGCAGACTCAGGAATACTTGGTATAAACTCAGGTTCAGCCTTATTTGTAGTAATGTATATTTATTTTATGAATGGAAACGTATATGATGGTGTAAGCAATTTAACAATCTTCACTATGCCGATAGTAGCTTTAACAGGAGCACTATTTGCAGCTTTTTTAATCTATATACTTGCATGGAATAAGGGAATAAGCTCTTCAAGGTTATTATTAATAGGTATAGGAGTAAATATAGCATTTACTTCATTACTTACAATCTTCCAGCTTAAATTTACTACACAAGAATTCAACAGAGTAATGGCTTGGACTTCAGGTAGTATTTGGGGTTCTAACTGGAAATATGTAATGGCAATCTTACCATTTATAATAATATTAATGGCACTTACACTTTATAAATCTAGATATTTAGATGCACTAAATCTAGGAGATGAAGTAGCCACAGGATTAGGTATAGAGGTGGAAAAAGAAAGAAGAAAATTAATAATATATGCTGTTGTATTATCAGGGGTGTCCACATCTGTAGCAGGAAGTATAGGATTTTTAGGGCTTGTTGCGCCTCATATAGCTAGGAAGTTAGTAGGACCAAAGCATAGTAAATTAATTCCTACAGCAGCACTTATAGGTACTTTAATTATATTAGTTGGAGATACCATATCAAGAAATATCATAGCACCTATGGAAATTCCAGTGGGAATAGTTGTAGCTATAATAGGTGTACCATACTTTATTTATTTAATGTTAGCAGAGTAGAAAGAGGGAAAAATTATGACAGCTATAAGTACTAAAAATTTAAATATATCTTACGGAAACTTGGATATTGTTAAAGACTTGAATTTAGAAATACCAAGTGGAAAAATAACTACTATAATAGGTGCAAATGGTTGTGGTAAATCCACGATTTTAAAAACTATTGCAAGAATATTAACACCTAAAAGTGGTGACATATTTATAAATGAAAAAAATATAAAAGAACAATCTTCAAAAGATTTAGCCAAAACTATGGCAGTACTACCTCAAAGTCCCCAAGCACCAAAGGGACTCACAGTGGAAGAGTTAATAGCTTATGGAAGATTTCCACATCAAAAAGGTTTTGGAAGATTAAAAGAAGATGACGAAGATATAGTAACTTGGGCATTGGAAGTTACAGGAATAAAAGAATTTAGAGATAGACCAATTGAAGCTTTATCTGGAGGTCAAAGACAAAGAGCTTGGATAGCTATGGCTCTAGCTCAACAAACAGATATACTAGTGCTAGATGAGCCAACTACTTATTTAGACTTAGCTCATCAGCTAGAGGTATTAAATTTATTACGAGAATTAAATGAAAAACATAATACTACAATTGTTATGGTTATACATGAATTAAACAATGCAGCAAGATTTGCTCATCATATGATAGGAATCAAAAAAGGAAAAATAGTTTGTGAGGGAAGTTCTTATGAAGTAATGACAAAGGAAAATCTTAAAGAACTATTTAATATTGATTCAGAAATCATGGAAGATCCTAGGTCTAAAAAGCCTGTTTGTATAACTTATGATATGGTAAGATAGGAGAAATAATGGAAAATCAAGGAGCATTAAGACATGAAAATATAAGCAAACTACTGATTAAGTATTCAGTGCCTGCCATCCTTGCCATGATGGTTACTTCATTATATAACACAGTTGATAGAGCATTTATAGGTTCTATGGAAAATGCAGGTGCTTTAGCTATATCAGGACTAGGAATTACAATGCCGTTATTTACCATACTTGGAGCCTTTTGTGTGGCTATAGCTGTAGGTGGAAGTACCAATATATCAATTAAACTTGGAGAAGGAAATAAAGAAGAAGCAGAAAAAATCATGGGAAGTACTGTGGCTTTAGAATTTGCTGTAGGAATTATCATGGTATTGGTGGGAATCTTTTTCTTAGATAGGATCCTTTATGCTTTTGGAGCAAGTGACGATACGATAAAATATGCGAGAGATTATATGAGTGTAATTTTTGCAGGAGCTTGGTTCAACCTACCTGGATTTGCACTAAATAGTTGTATAAGAGGAGAAGGAAATCCAAAATTAGCTGCCAGAATGATGATAATTTCATGTGTTCTTAACTTAATATTAGACCCCATATTTATTTTTGGATTAGATATGGGAATAAAAGGAGCAGCTATAGGTACAGTAATTTGCCAGTTATTCATATTTATTTGGTCAACTTATTACTTTACTCTTGGTAAATCAAACTTAAAATTAAAACTTAAGAATATAAAATTAGACAAAAAATTAGTAAAAATAATATTAGTTATAGCAGCAACACCATTTTTTATGGAGTTAGCTGCTGGGTCTATACATTTAGTTACAAATAAAGTATTAAAAGTATACGGAGGAGATTTATCTATAGGTGCTATGACGGCAGTTACATCAATTTCACTAATGTTTTTAATGCCTATATTTGGACTAAGTCAAGGTATGCAAACTATAATTGCTTATAATTATGGAGCAAAACAATTAGGTAGAGCTAGTAAAACTCTTTTACTTGGAATTTTATATGGGACAATAATTTTAACTATAGGATTTATTTTAGTTAAATTATTCCCAAAAGTTTTTGTTGGAATATTTACAAAAGATGAAAGTTTAATGAATATGGCAATTGAAGGTATAAATATAAATTTAACCACGTTACCTATAGTTGGAATATCAGTTCTTGGTTCTATTTATTTTCAATCCATAGGTGAAGCTAAAAAGTCTATGTTTTTAAGTTTACTTAGACAGGTAATTATATTAATACCAGTTATAATAATAGTTCCAAATATGTATGGATTAAAAGGAGTATGGGCATCTCAGCCAATATCAGATTTTTTTGCTATGTTTATAGTAGTATTCTTCCTGTACAGAGAATTTAAAAAAGAGAAAATGAATTTATCTGAAATATGTAAATAGAAAAAAGACAAAGTTAATAATTTTAACTTTGTCTTTTTAATTTATAATTTAAAATTTAAACTTAATTGTTAAAAGAATATTTATACAAAAAAATACAAGAAATTATAAAATTCATTATTTTTCACCAGAAAAAAACAGTGAATATTATGTTAATTGAAAGAATTGCATAAATTTTCTGAATAATTTATCTAAAAATGTAGATTACCAAATATTGACTTTGATTTAGGCCTAAATTAATATTTAAGTAAATAAAAAATATCAATAATATGAAAAAATAAACAAATGTAAAAAAGTTATTATTAATGTATAAATTAAAAGTCAAATAAGAAAGGGGAAAAAAGATGGACACAGCAAAGTTTATTCTTAAGCGTATTTTAATGGCTATTTTTACTATTTTTGTTGCAGCTACTATTACATTCTTTTTAATGAAGTTAGTACCAGGAAGCCCATTTGCTTCTGAAAAAACAAATGAAATAGCACAACAAGCACTAAATGAGAAGTATGGTTTGGATAAACCAGTATTTGAGCAATACAAGATATATCTTCAACAATTGATACATGGAGATTTGGGAGTAAGTTATAAACTTCAAAGAAATGTACCAGTCACAACAATAATCAAGCAATCATTTCCTATATCTGCAAAAATTGGTGCAATGTCAATTATATTCGCAATACTATTTGGAATTCCATTAGGATGTTTATCCGCACTAAAAAGAGAAAAATGGGAGGATAGTGTAATTCGTGTGATATCAACTTTAGGCATTGCAGTACCGTCCTTCGTAATTGCAACGGCATCAATGTTGTTGTTTTCAATTCAATTAAAGATACTACCTACATATGGAATTAGTGGTCCTTCTAGTTACATACTGCCTGTTTTTACGTTGGGATTTTATCCTATGTGTTATATAACCAGGTTAATGCGTTCAAGCATGTTAGATGCTTTAGGTCAAGATTATATTAGAACTGCAAGAGCAAAGGGTATGTCTGAGTTTGTAGTTACATTTAAACATGCTCTTAAAAACTCATTAATACCAATTATAACATATTTAGGACCTTTAGTAGCGTTCACTCTTGTAGGAGGATTTGTTGTAGAAAAAGTATTTAATATTCCAGGGCTTGGAAGGTATTTTATTAAGGCAATAGATGCAAGGGATTATAACCTGATAATGGGTACAACAGTATTTTTGGCTTCGTTTATAATATTAATGAACTTGGTTTGTGATATCTTATACAAAGTGGTAGACCCTAGAATTAAGTTGGATGATTAGATAAGGGGGATAAATATTATGATTCTAGAAAAAAGTAAGAATTTTACATGTAAATTAAAATTATCTCCAGAAGACTTTATGCCAGTTTCTAAGCAAGAACAAGAAAGCTTAATTAATATGGGAGAAAATACAAGTTACTGGAAAGACGCATGGAGAAGATTAAAGAATAATAAAATAGCAATGATTTCTTTAATAGTAATATTACTATTTATTGTATTTGCATTTATAGGACCTTATTTAAGTCCTTATACATACGATCAACAAATAAGGGGACATGAAAATCTAACACCTTGCGCTGCACATCCCTTTGGAACAGATAAGCTTGGAAGAGATTTATTAGTAAGGACTATGGTAGGAGCTAGAATATCACTATTAATAGGAATAGGTTCAGCTCTTATAGTATTAGTTATAGGATCTATTTACGGTTCTATTTCTGGTCTTATTGGTGGAAAAGTAGATATGGTCATGATGAGAATTGTTGAGATAATCTACTCTTTACCAGATATGCTAATCATTATTTTATTAAGAATAGTATTGCAAGAACCTCTGACGAAGGCTTTTGACTCTGGTGGTGTTTTTGGTCCTCTTCAAACTCTAGGACCAGGTATTTTAGCAATGTTTATAGTTTATGGTTTGCTTTACTGGGTTGGTATGGCAAGAATAGTTCGTGGTCAAGTTTTGCAACTTAAAGAAATGGAGTATGTCAGTGCAGCAAGAGCTCTTGGTGCTAATAATAAAAGACTAATATTTAAGCATTTACTTCCAAACTGTGTAGGTCAGTTAGTTGTAACAACTATGTTACAAATACCTTCAGCAATATTTACAGAAGCCTTTTTAAGTTTCTTAGGAATAGGTGTAAGTAAGCCACTTGCATCACTAGGTTCATTGGCTTCAGATGCATTAGACGGAATAGCATCTTATCCATATAGATTAATGTTTCCAGCTATAGCAATAAGTATTATTATACTTGCATTTAACTTATTTGGTGATGGTCTAAGAGATGCCCTTGACCCAAGATTAAAGAAATAGGGGGGACGATTATATGGAGAATACAATTACTAAAAAAGATGTATTATTAAAAGTTGATGGAATGGAAGTATCTTTTTTTACTCATGCTGGAGAAGTAAAAGCAGTACGAAAAATATCTTATGATTTAAAATATGGTGAAGCTATGGGAATAGTTGGAGAAAGTGGAAGTGGAAAATCAGTGGCGTCTTATGCACTTATGGGAATTATTCCAGAGCCAGGAAAGATTATTGGTGGAAATATTAATTTTCAAAACAAAGAAGTAACTACTTTGCCAGAAGCTGAAATGTTAAAACTAAGAGGAAAAGAAGTGGGAATGATATTCCAAGACCCTATGACATCTTTAAATCCCATATTTACAGTTGGAAGTCAAATAGACGAAAGTTTAAAAAAACATACAGATCTAGATAAAGAAGATAGAAGAAAAAGAATAATTGAATTGTTTGAACTTGTTGGTATAAATCAGCCAGAAAAAAGACTGAAGCAATATCCTTATGAGTTTTCTGGAGGAATGAGACAACGTGCCATGATAGCTATGGCTCTTGCTTGTAATCCAAAATTACTAATAGCAGATGAGCCTACAACTGCACTAGATGTTACAATTCAAGCTCAAATAATTGAATTATTAAAAGAATTAAAAGAAAAAATCAATATGTCTATCATATTTATAACTCATGATTTGGGAGTTATATCAGAAATATGTGACAAAGTTGCTGTAATGTATGCAGGTAATATTATTGAAAGAGGAAGTATAGATGATATTTTTTATGATCCAAAACATCCATATACTCATGGGTTATTAAAATCTATACCTAAAATAAATAATGATTCTCATGAAAGATTAATACCTATAGAAGGTAACCCTGTAGATTTAATCAATCCACCTAAGGGATGTTCTTTTGCTCCAAGATGTGAGCATTGTATGAAAGTATGTATGGAAAATGTACCTCCTATTTATACAATTGACGAAAATCATGAAGTTAGTTGTTGGCTATTAGTTAAAGAAGAATTTGAAAAGGAGGAGTAAACCATGGAAAATGTAAACGCTAATTTAGTTGAAGTCACAGGATTAAAAAAATACTTTCCAGTAAAAGAGGGATTTCTTAAAACAAATTTTGTAAAAGCTGTGGATGATGTAACTCTTCATATAAAAAAGGGCGAAACTTTAGGATTAGTTGGGGAAAGTGGATGTGGTAAAACTACCCTAGGTAGAACCATACTTAGACTTCACGAACCAACAGAGGGAAAAATCATTTATGACGGTAAAGATATTACTAATTTAAATATGCACTCTTACAGAAGAAGAATGCAAATAATTTTTCAAGATCCATATGCTTCTCTAGACCCAAGGATGACAGTAGGAGATATAATTGGAGAACCTTTAGACATTCATAAATTATATATCAACAAACAAGAAAGACAAGAAAAAATTTATGAGTTGTTAAAAACAGTTGGATTAAATAAAGAGCATGCAAATAGATTTCCACATGAGTTTTCTGGTGGGCAAAGACAAAGAATAGGTATAGCTAGAGCATTGGCGGTGGAACCAGAATTTATAGTTTGTGATGAGCCCATATCAGCACTAGATGTGTCTATACAAGCACAAATAGTAAACATGTTGGAAGATTTACAAAAAGAAAGAGGATTTACGTATCTATTTATAGCCCATGATTTATCAGTAGTTAAACATATAAGCAATAGAATTGGAGTTATGTATTTAGGACATTTGGTGGAACTTACATCAAGTAGTGAATTATACAATAAGCCTATGCATCCTTACACAAAAACATTATTATCAGCTATTCCAATCGCAGACCCTAAATCTAGTAGAGAAAGAAAACGTATAGTACTACAAGGCGATATACCAAGTCCTCTAAATCCACCAAGTGGATGTACTTTTAGAACTAGATGTCCATATGTAACTGAGGAATGTAAAAATTCAGCACCAGTATTGAAAGAATACGATAAAGGACATTTTGTAGCATGTCATAATATAGAAAAAATATAAGATATATATTACAGAGGGTATATATATAAATTAATTAAAAAGGGGGAGCAATATGAAATTTAAGAAGAAATTAGCAGTCTTATTAGCATCAGCTTTAGCAGTATCTACAGCTTTAGTTGGATGTAGCTCAGGTAGTGGTGGATCATCGGGAGGAACAGAGCTGAGTGTCAATATTGGACCAGAGCCAACAACTATAGACCCAGCAAAAAATAGCGCAGTAGATGGAGCTACATTAATAAACCATGCATTTGAAGGTTTAATGAAACAAGATAAGGATAATAAAATAGTAGAAGCTCAAGCAGCAAAATATGAAGTTAATAAAGATGAAACAGTTTATACTTTTACACTTCGTGACGGTATAAAATGGTCAGATGGTGAACCAGTAAAAGCTGAAGATTTTGTTTATGCATGGCAAAGATTAGTAGACCCAAAAACTGGAGCAGACTATAACTACATGATAGACATGGTTAAAAATGCCAATGAAATAATGGCAGGAAAGAAAAAACCAGAAGAATTAGGAATAAAAGCATTAGACGAGAAAACTGTAGAAGTAACATTAACAACTCCTACACCTTATTTCTTAGAAGTATGTGCATTCCCTGCAACATTCCCAGTTAGAAAAGACATAGTTGAGAAAAATCCTGAGGATTGGTCTACTACGGAATCTACTTATATAGGAAATGGACCTTATGTTTTAAAATCATGGGAACATCAATCTAAAATGACATATGTAAAAAATAAAAATTACTACGATTTAGATAAATTAGGACCTGATACTATAAACTTTGTGCTTATGGAAGATAAAAATACTATGTTATCAGCATTCAAAAATGGTGAAATATTATTTGCGGATGATTTACCAAGTGAAGAAATAGATGCAATGAAAGACAAAGGACTAGTAATAGAAAAACAATTAGGAACTTACTTTGTATCTATAAATGTTAAAAAAGAAGGATTAGATAATGTAAAGGTAAGAGAAGCATTAGCATTAGCATTAGATAGAGATTATATAGTTGAGAAAGTAGCTCAAGGAGGTCAAATACCTGCAGATTCATTTGTTGCTACTGGCTTAACTGATGCAGATGGAAAAACAGAATTCCACGATAATGCTAAAAAATGGTATGATGCAAAAGATTATAAAGGTAATGTTGAAAAAGCAAAAAAACTTCTTAAAGAAGCTGGATATGAAAATGGTCAAGGCCTTCCAAGTATAGAGTTAATGTGTAATCCAGGACATGAAGCTATAATGGAAGCAATACAAAGTATGTGGAAAGAAAACCTTGGAGTAAATGCTACTATATCATCTCAAGACTGGAACGTATTTTTAGAAACAAGAAAAAAAGGAGACTTTCAAGTTGCTCGTGATGGTTGGTTAGGTGATTACAATGATCCTATATCTTTCTTAGATATGTGGGTAACTGGTGGCGGAAATAATAATGCTCAATGGTCTAATAAAAAATATGATAAATTAATATCTGAAATAAAAGCTACAACTGATGCAAAAGAAAGATATGCAAAAATGCATGAAGCTGAAGATATGTTGGCAAAAGACATGCCAATAATACCAATCTACTATTACACTGATTTATACTTAATATCAGATAAATTAGAAGGTATGTACACTTCACCACTTGGATTTAAATACTTTATGTATTGCAAAGTAACTGAATAGCATTTTAATAAACAATAAAAAATATCACTCACTATGCAAAATAATGCTTAGTGAGTGTTTTTTATTACAGAATATTAAAGGTATATCTAACTTTTCGTGGTAAATCTAATATGTATTCTACAGAACCATCAGGAAAAGTGTTTTTCTCATATTTTGGCATATACCCACCAATCCACTTCTCAATAGTTTTTTCAATATTATCAGTTTCTGTTTCTTTGAAAAAATTATCATCAAAAATATATACTCCAGCACAAGGGTTATAGATTTCTCTAGATACCTCATATTTTTTCATATATTTCCTCCTTATATAATGAAAACTTTTATAATTATTTATTCGATAAAATGTATAAGTTTCCTTTAATAATATAACTATAGACTCTTTAGGATGATTTAGAGGAGTTATTTTATTATATAAAGAAAACCACCTATTTTGTACTGTACCCCAAATATTATAATTTTGGTACGGTACACTTACAGGTGGTTTTGATTTTATATTTTTATGAACTTAATATTTTAGAGATAAATAATTAAGTTAAATTTTAAATATTAGACTTAAATTAATTTACAGTCAATGGGTAAAACTATTTTACGGTAGCAGAAACTCTATTTTTACTAGTATAAGAACTATAGCTCATACCATTATAAGCTCTTATTAAGTAAGTATATTTTTTACCTTTTGATAATCCATTAACTGTATATTTATTACCAGTTGTAGTGCCTATAGAAGTATATTTTCTAGTTGATGTGTTGTATTTGTAGATACGATATTTAGTAGCACCTTTTACAGATTTCCAATTTAATGTAATATTTTTATTTCCACCTTTAGCAGTAACTTTTGGTGAAGAACAATAAGTTCTAGATGACACTACATCATCTAAAGTATAAGAACTCCATGAATTACCATTGTAAGCTCTGACTAAATAAGTGTAATCTGTACCACTAGATAATTTTTTTGCAGTATATTTAGTACCAGTAGTATCAGCAATTTTTGTATATGTATCCGTTTCCTTATTAAATGAATAAATTCTATATCGAAGAGCACCTTTTACAGATTTCCAACTCAATGTAATACTTTTATTTCCGCTTTTAGCATTAACATTTGGAGCAGCACAAAATGTTACTGCAGAGATGTTGTTTGAAGAAGTATAATTACTCCATGATGAACCATCATAAGCTCTGACTAAATAAGTGTATTTTGTACCATCCTTTAAATTGCTAATAGTATAATTTGTTTTAGTAGTATCAGTGATTTTTGTGTATTTTTTTGCACTTTCATCATATGAGTAAACCCTATACTTAGTAGCGCCAGCAACTTTATTCCAACTTAAAGTGACTTGATTTCTTCCGCCATCAGCAGTAACATTAGGAGCAGTTGTTATAGTTTTTGATACATATATATATTTTCCATCTTTCAATTTATAGTAAGTAATACTGCCATCTGTTGCATCCCAAATTGCTACATCGTATTTATCTTTGTTTTGGAACTCGACCATATAATTTGTATGATTTTGTTTTGCAAGTTTTCCAAGCTCACTAGAATAATCAGTTAAAGGACTTATATAAAAATCTAGCATTGAAGAATAAGATTCGTTACTTGCACTAGCTTTTGTACGCCCAAATAATCCACAAGCTGTGTCAGCAGATGCACTCATAAAAGTTGTTGAACTATATCCAGACATGGAAATATCAGGATGGAAGAATAAAATAAGTTCAGCTGCAATAGATGATTCAACATCAGTAACACCTAATTCTGATAATTCCTTCTGTTTGCTTTCATAGAGATTTGTAGGTGTTGCAGGATGACCTTTATAATAATAAATATAGTCGTCACCATAATAAGTTTTTAGGAATTTTGTATAATCAGCAAAATTACTTTCTAGGTTAACTCTAGTACCTAGAATCATCATAACTTTTTTGTTTTTTTGTGTAGCTTCACTAAACATAGTATCATTAAAATGGTACAAAGTTTTGAACTCATTAATGACATTATCACCTTTAGTTTGAAGATTTGTAAGCATGCTAGAAATATTAGTTATTTTTATAGAAGGACAATTTTTAGCTTGATCAAGGAAGTTGGTATCACTAATATTAAATGTATCATTAACACGTGAAAGCCACCACTGAGTATCATTTTTACTTTCTTCGTTGACAATAACATAAGCATAATAACGTAAAAGGCTATGAGATTTTCCATTGTAAGCATATTTTAATTTTGATAAATCAATATGGTTACCCTTACTATACTGTTCTTTAACATAGGCCCATTCTTTAGCCATAGAGTCATACACCTTTTGTGGATTTGAAACATTAAATATTTTGTTAAAATCAGCATAAGATGCAGTACCATCAGATAAAACTCTTAAACTATATTGATTTGATGGTATATTATTTTGAATAATAACTGTTAAAAATGTTTTTATCGTGTAGTCTACAGTGTATAAATTAAATTTTGAGTCTGGATTTAATTCATATAAATCTTTAACATATTGAGACATCATATTGATTTTACTTTGGAAAGAGGTACTATCTCTATTTGTTAAGAAAGGAACTTCATAAACATTTTGAGGAAGACTATTCCAATCATAAGCATCACTTCTAGTTAAGGCTACAAATGTTGGAACGGGTTCTTTATTTGAATTATCTTTCATATCCCAAAGAGATAGTGTAAATTGAACAACTGGAAAAGTTGCGTTTAAAGCAGCTAGATTATATTCCTCAGCAACTACACCTACAGTAGAAGTATTTCCATTAGTAACTACTTTATTATTTTTATAATAAATAGCTTGTACAGAAAATTTACCGTATGCAGGAAAGTCTATTTCGAAGGAATTATCCTTAATTTTAGACAAGTCAATTTTTTTTGAAAAACTTTGAACAGTTGTGCTGTTGTAAGACATATTTCCTTTTATAACAACTGAATCAGCTTTGTCTAAATTAATAATACGTTTAAGGTTTGGAATATCAACAGTGACCTTTTTGTAGTTTATTTTTGTTTGCTCATAATTAGTCTAATAAAGATAAGATCCTTTAGCAAGCTGAGAATCTTGGCGAACATTTTCCTGTGGTTCGGATGAGTCAGTATTTTCATCTTTACTAGATTCAACTGATTGAGAATTATCTAAGGCATCATTATATAATTCTGCATAGGTAAATGTAGGAAGAGATGAAGATAAGATAACAAGTGATATCATAAATGATAAGAATTTACTTGTTTTTTTCATTTTAATTATTACCCCCCAATACTAATTTTTATAATAACTTAAAAATAGAATACTATAGTAGGATAACATAGTCAATATGTCTGCTTGGGATATACTTAAGTATAAATTCAAACTATATGATATAATGAGTATCGTAAAATATTAATTTGTGGAGGTTTGTATGAATTTTATGGCTATAGACTTTGAGACAGCAAATGAAAAAAGAGATTCTGCATGTTCTTTAGGTATTACTGTTGTAAAAGATAACAAAATAATAGAAGAAAAATATTGGCTAATTAAGCCAAAACCACTTAGATTTGAACCAAGAAATGTAATTATACATGGAATTAGAGAAGAAGATGTAATTAGTGAAAAAGAATTTGATGAATTATGGCCAGAGATAAAAACATATTTAGAAGATAATTTGGTAATAGCGCATAATGCATCCTTTGATTTTTCTGTACTAAGAAATACGCTAGATCTTTATAATTTAGAATATCCAAACTTAGATTATGCATGCACTTTAGTAGCTTCAAAATTATTTTATAGATATTTGAATAATCATAAGTTAAATACAGTAAATAGACATTTAGATTATAAATTTAATCATCACCATGCCAGTGCAGATGCTACTGCCGCTGCAAATGTTTTAATAAATATTTCTAAAGAATTGAATTTAAATAATATAGATGATATTGCTAAGATTGTAGGATTTAAGTTGGGTAGTGTAGTTGATAATACTTATTCACCATGTAAAAAAATAAGAGAAGGTGTTGTTTCAAAGAAATATGAAGATAATGAGTATAACAATGATATATTTTCATCAGAAACTGATTACTTTAAAAATAAAATAGTAGTATTCACAGGAGAACTGAATTCTATGAGTAGATCTGAAGCAATAAATATTATTAATGACTTAGGTGGTATAACAAGAAATTCTGTTACTAAAAAAACTAATATTTTAATTACTAATGTTAAAAACATTGAAGGTTTAAGCCCAAATCAAATGAGTAATAAATTAAGAACTGCAGTTAACTATATAAATCAAGGACAAGATTTAACAATAGTGAATGAAGAAAAATTTGAAAAGATACTAAAAGAATAAAAAAATATTTAAAAATAAAAATAAAAATTTATTATTAAATATTTTTTTTTGACTTTATTACTTTCTAAGAGTATGATACAGAAGGACGAAGTTTTAAAGGAGGTAGTATAATAGAATGTCGCCAAAGTTAATCACAATGTTTAGAAATAATGAAATAAGTGGTGACCTAATGAAAAATGATATAATAGCTGGTTTTATAGTAGCAATAATAGCTCTTCCACTATCTATAGCTTTAGCTATATCATCAGGAGTGTCACCAGAGAAAGGCCTTATTACAGCTATATTTGCTGGATTTATGATATCTTTTTTAGGTGGTAGTAAAGTACAAATAGGAGGACCTACAGGTGCTTTTGTAGTAATAGTTTATGGGATTGTAAAAACCTACGGAATTGATGGACTTATTATTGCAACCATAATGTCTGGAATAATACTAATTATTATGGGTATGCTGAAAATGGGAAATCTTATAAAATATGTTCCGCAAACTGTTACAGTTGGATTTACTAGTGGAATTGCAGTTACTTTACTTATTACACAAATTAAAGATTTATTAGGATTAAATATAAAAGATGTTCCCGCCGAAGCATTATACAAAATAGCAGCATACATAGAAAATATAAATAGTTTTCATTTAATTACATTTTTAATAGGCTTAGCATGTATTTTGATAATGGTATATTGGCCAAAAGTAAATAAAGGTGTACCAGCATCAATAATTGCATTAGTATTTGCCACATTAGTTGTAAAAATATTTAGTTTAAATGTTGATACAATTGGAAGTTTATATTCTAATATATCATCAACTATACCAATGCCAAGCATTCCTAAAATTAATATGGATAAAATAATTCAATTAATTCAACCAGCCATAACCATAGCAGTTTTGGCTTCAATAGAATCACTCTTATCTTGTGTTGTTGCAGATAAAATGATAGATGATAAACATGACTCAAATAGTGAACTTGTAGCACAAGGTTTTGGAAATATTGCTTCAGCTATATTTGGAGGAATACCTGCAACAGGTGCCATAGCGAGAACAGCTGCAAATGTTAAAAATGGAGGAAGAAGTCCAATATCTGGGATTATCCATGCCATTACACTTCTTTTAATAATGATATTATTAATGCCATTAGCAAAAATGATTCCTATGACAGTTTTATCTGCAATATTAATAATAGTTTCTTATAATATGGGTGAGTGGAAAGAAATGAAGGAAATGATGAGCTTACCTAAAATAGATGTAGTTGTTCTTTTATCAACATTTATATTAACAATAGTATTTGATTTGGTTATAGCCATAATAGTTGGTATGAGTATACATTTAATTGCTGTTTTATTTATAAATAAAAGTGATGATAAAGCTACTGAAGAAGTTGCTTAATACATAAGTATTTTTTGAAATAAATATTGACTCTATACTTAGTATAGACTTTATAATATACCTTAGTATTTTAACAGGAGGTATATTATGGTTACAGAATTTTTAAGTTATGCAATACCATCTGCTTTGGCAAACTTTATTTCGTCTTTATATACAGTAATAGATGGAATATTTGTAGGGCAAGGTGTTGGTGATACGGCTTTAGCTGCCGTAAATATAGTACTTCCTTTTACTGTTGTATTGTTTGGAATAGCAAGTATGTTAGCAGTAGGTGGAGGGGCATTAGTATCAAAAAATGTTGGTGCTAATAATATTGATAAAGCATTAAATATATTTAGACAAGTAATGAAATTATTATTAATAATATGTATAGTTACAACTATAGTTTGTGTGACGTTTCCAGAACAAATAGTTAGGATGCTTGGTGCAACAGATAATTTAGCACCTATGGCAACAGAATACTTAAGATATTATGCAATCTTTTGCACACCAAACTTAGTAGGTATAGTATTAAATTCATTTGTTAGAAATGATAATAGACCAAAACTTGCAATGGTTTCAACTATAGCAGGTGCCATTACAAATGTAATTCTTGATTATGTATTTATATTCCCATTAGGTATGGGTATAAAAGGAGCCGCAATAGCTACTGGACTTGGACAAATAGTTACAGTTTCAATGCTATTACCACATTTCTTAAGAAAAAGAGGAGTATTAAGCTTTGGGAATGCATCATTAAACAAAGATACTTTAAAAGAAGTATTAAACGTTGGATTCCCATCATTCTTTGGACAATTAAGTTTCTCAATAATAGTATTCTTACACAATATCGCATTCTCAAATTACATGGGAGAAATAGGAATATCAACATATAGTATAATAAACTATATAACAACAAATATATATATGGTATTATTAGGATTAACATTTGGAGCACAGCCGCTTATAAGTTATAATTTTGGTAGAAAAGATAAACATAAAATGTTGAAATTCTATAAAATTAATGTAATATCATCTTTAGTAGTAAGTATAAGTGCAGCAGCAATTTGTTATGTATTTGGAACTAGTGTAGTTGGAATATTTACAACAGATCCTAAAATAGCTGAGCTTGCTTATAATGGTATAAAAATAGCATGTCTTGCTTATATAGTAGGAAGTGTAAACCTAGATACATTGGTTTATTATCAAGCAGTAGAAATACCTTTATTCTCGAATTTATTCTGCATATTTAGAGCAATGGTATTTTTACCAATATGTTTATATGTATTACCTAAAATATTTGGGTTAAACGGAATTTGGGTAAGTGTTTTAACATCAGAATCATTAACATTTATAGTTATGTATATAATCGCTAATGTAAAAAAATATACAGATATTGTTTTAAATAAAGAAAAAAAATCAGAAGCACTTGAAGAAGCTGCTATTATGTAGGTATAATGAGGACATTAATATTTAAATTAATGTCCTTTTTGCATACATAATTTTGGAGGTGATAAATTGGGAAAGTATTTATCTATTGGTCAAATGGGAAAACTAAATAACTTATCAGTACAAACTTTAAGACATTATGAAAAGGTAGGATTATTAAAACCTTCTTACATAAATGAAGATACAGGCTATAGGTATTATTCTATGAAAGATTTTAATACTATAGATTTAATAAAACAGTGCAAGGCTATGGGCTTATCTTTAGAAGAAATAAAAGAAGTTACAAACAACTACACATCTTTGGAATCTATAGTTGAGATATTGGGTAATCAAAAGAAAATAGTAACAGAAAAAATGAAAGAGTTAGAAAATATAAAAAATAAAGTGGAATCCTTAGAAGCTAAAATAAAAATATCCTTAAACAGAGGAATAAATGACATTTTTATAAAACACAATGAAGAAAGAAAATTTATTCAGTATAACTTTACTGATCGTTTTTCTGATGAATTCGAAATTAACTTAAGAAAAATTCTTTTGGAAGTAGAAAGAGATTATGAAAATATTAATGCAGAAATAGCTTTCACCGTATCATATGAAGATGTGAAAAGAGAAGGACGAGCGGAGTGCAAAAACGTAATGATTAATTTGGGAGAAAATGTGTATTTTAAAGACGATAAAATAATTTCAATGAATAAAGGAAATTATTTGACCATGTATTTTGATGATACTTACAGAGATTCAGGCAAATATTATGAGGTGATTATGAAATACATAGAAAGTAATAATATAAAAACTATTGGAGATTTTAACGAAATATATATAATGACTAGAGTGGGAAATGATGGAGAAGAAAAATCCCTTGGACAAATAGAAATTTTAATAGAAGATTAGTTAAAATAAAAAATAAGCTATCAAAAAAATTCATGATAGCTTGTTTTTATTTCAAAATTTTACATTAATTAATTATGTAATCTGTTGGTAATGTATATAATCTTTATAAGTATATATTTATATAGTATAACTTATGAATTAAGTGGGGATTTATGTAAGGAGGTATTTTATTGAAAAATAGAAGAAAGTATTTATTCATTGGAATAATATTATTGGTTATTACAAGTTTGTTTTTTATAGGAAGTCTTGAATGGAAAAGTATAAATAATAATAGTCCTAAGATAGATATGAATGTAAATACAAATTTTAATTTACCACAAAACCAAATAGAATATATACAGTCACTAGTAGGACTGGAATCAAAGGATATAAAAATATTGGATAATCCATTGAGAATAGAAGGAAGTTTTTATATACCAGAAGATACAATATTAAGTTTTGTTGATCACTATTTGAAAAATACAAACAATAAAGATATTGAAAATATAAAAATTACAATTAATGAAAATGGATTAACTATAGGAGGTCAATATAAGCTTCTTGCTTATTTAAAAACACCAATAGATATAGATATATTACCTACGTTAACTGAAAATAATGATTTGAAACTTAACTTAAAAGATATTAGAGTATTAAATTTAAGTTTAAATAACGATATTGTTGATGCTATAGCTGATAGTTGGTTCTCAAACTTGGACAGTATTACTGTGGATAAGGGAGATATAATAATAGATAAAACTTTTTTTAAAAATACCAATATAAAATCAATATCTGTTGAGGAAGATTATTTAGTAGCGAATTTAAGTATAAGGTTAAAATAAAATTGATAGATTAGTTTCTATCTTTTTTTATTTAAAAAATACAAAAAAATGTTTAGGAAAAAGTTTTCTAGGTATCTATAATAATAAGAAAAATTTGTTAATTAATAAACTATCACAAAAATTAAGCTAATCAAAAATCATTTCTTAAGATGTCAAAATTAAAAAAGATTATTTTTAGGGGGAGTTAAAATGGATTGTAATAGTTGTAAAATGTGCAAAAGTGCAGATGAAAGATTGGAAAGTTTCGTAGCAAGTAAGGAGTTTGACACAGCATTTCACAGAACAGAAACTCAAAAGCAAAAATGTGGATTTGGCTTACAAGGAGTTTGTTGTAGACTCTGCTCCAATGGACCTTGTAGAATAACACCTAAATCACCAAAGGGAATTTGTGGAGCAGATGCAGATACAATAGTAGGTAGAAATTTTTTAAGAGCAGTTGCATCAGGTTCAGCATGTTATATTCACGTAGTAGAAAATACAGCTCTAAATCTAAAACATGTGGGGGAAACAAAGGGAATAATCAAAAGTGAAAAAGCATTAAATCATTTAGCTAAAAAATTAGGGATAGAAGCTGATGATAAATATGAAAAATGTATTAAAGTAGCAGATGCAGTTTTAAATGATTTATACAAACCTAGATTTACAAAAATGGAACTTGTTGAAAAAATAGGATATGGACCAAGAGTAGAAAAATGGAAAGAGTTAGGGATTATGCCTGGTGGAGCTAAGTCAGAAGTATTTGACGGAGTAGTAAAATCATCAACAAACTTAAACTCAGATCCAGTAGATATGTTAATGAGTTGTTTAAGCCTTGGAATTTCAACAGGACTTTATGGATTAACACTTACAAACCTTATAAATGACATAATGCTAGGTGATCCAGTTATAAGAATGGCACCAGTTGGATTTAGAGTAATAGACGAAGATTATATAAACATAATGATTACAGGACATCAACATTCAACATTTACATCATTCCAAGAAAAATTAAAAGAAGAAGAAGTTGTGGAACTTGCAAAAGCAGTAGGAGCAAAAGGATTTAGACTTGTAGGATGTACATGTGTAGGTCAAGATTTACAACTTAGGGGAGAACATTATCAAGAAATATTTGCAGGTCATGCAGGAAATAACTTTACAAGTGAAGCAGTATTATCAACAGGTGCAATAGATATGATAGTTTCAGAATTTAACTGTACAATACCAGGGCTTGAACCTATAGCAGATGAATTAAAAGTTAAAATGATATGTCTTGATGATGTTGCTAAAAAGAAAAATGCAGAATATATTTACTTAGACAGAAATAAATACGATGAAATAGATAGGAAATTAATAAATGAAGCTTTAGAATCTTATAAAAATAGAAGAAATGAAGTGAAAATAGATATACCAAAAGATCATGGATTTGAACAATCTTTAACTGGTGTTAGTGAAAAGAACTTAAAAGAATTTTTAGGTGATTCATGGAAACCATTAGTAGACTTAATAGCTAATGGAACAATTAAAGGTGTAGCAGCAATTGTTGGGTGTTCAAATATGACTGCTGGTGGACATGACATAAATACAGTTGAGCTAACTAAAGAATTAATTAAGAGAGATATTATAGTATTGTCAGCAGGATGTTCAACTGGAGGACTTGAAAACGTAGGATTAATGTCTCCAGGAGCAGAAGAGTTAGCAGGAGAAAATTTAAAAGCTGTATGTAAACAACTTAACATACCGCCAGTATTAAATTTTGGGCCATGTCTAGCAATAGGTAGACTTGAAATAGTTGCAACAGAATTAGCAGCATACTTAGGAATAGACTTACCGCAGCTTCCACTTGTACTTTCTGCACCACAATGGTTAGAAGAACAAGCACTTGCAGATGGAGCATTTGGTCTAGCGTTAGGTCTTCCTCTACACTTAGCTCTTCCTCCATTTATAACAGGAAGTAAATTAGTTACAGAAGTTTTAACAGAAGGTTTAAAAGATATAACAGGAGGTCACGTAATAGTAAACCCAGATCCTAAATCAACTGCAGATCAGTTAGAAGAAATAATAATAGATAGAAGAGTAAAACTTGGGTTAAAGGATGTGGAATCTTATGCATAGAATTTTAATTGATAAGGACTTATGTAAGGGTTGTAAAAGTTGTGTTCTAGCTTGTATGTTAAGAAATAGTAATGTTGAAAATATATACACATTAGATTTAGATAGTATAGATACTGAAAGTAAAAATCATATAGAAATGGACAGAAATAATAAACCAGTACCTATATTTTGTAGACATTGTGATGAGCCAGAATGCGTAATGACTTGCATGAGTGGAGCTATGAGTAAAGACGAAGAGACGGGAATAGTTTCATATGATGAGAGTAAATGTGGATCTTGTTATATGTGTGTAATGTCATGTCCATATGGTTTATTAAAAATAGACGATAGAAGCAAACAAAAAATATTAAAATGTGATTTATGTAAAAACGAAGAAATTCCTAAGTGTGTAGCTATGTGTCCTACAGGAGCTATCGAGCTACAAAAGGAGGATGCTTATGCTAGATAAATTATTTAACAAATTATCATCTAATAAAGAAAAAAATTATATTGAAATAAAAAATACTCCAAAGAAATATGTGATTTTAGGAGCAAGTGCAGCAGGAGTAAATGCAGTAAAAACTTTAAGACAATTAGATCCAAAGGGAAATATTACACTTATATCAAAAGATGAAAAGATATATTCTCGTTGTATGTTACATCATGTTATTTCAGAACATAGAAGTGTGGAAAGTATTAATTTTGTAGATATAGATTTTATGGAAAAAAACAATATAAAGTGGATAAAAAATGCTGAAGCAAAAAGTATAGACACTGAAAGTAAAATAGTAAACTTACAACTAGAAAAGATAAGTTATGATAAATTACTAATAGCAACAGGAGCAAAATCTTTTGTGCCTCCAATAAAAAATGCAAAAGAAGGAAATAATATTTATTCCCTTAGAGATATTGAAGATGCAATCTATATAAAGGAAAAAATCAAAGAGAGTAAAAAAGTTGCGATAATAGGAGCAGGCCTTATAGGCATAGATATATTGACATCACTTTTAGATAAGGGGAATTTAGAAGTATCTTTAATTTATCCAAATGAGTATATATTAGATTTACAACTTGATAAATATTCAGCTAAAGTATATGAAAGCAAATTTATAGAACTTGGTGCAAAATTATATTCTTCTTTACCAGTAAATCGAATTGTATTAGATGATAATAAGAATGTTAAAGGTGTTGAACTGGGAGACAGTAGCATAGTTGAGTGTGATTTATTAATAATTGCTACAGGAGTTAGACCTAATACAGAGATTGTGGCTAATACTAATATAGAAGATAACAGAGGAATAGTTATAAATGATAAATGTGAAACTACAGTAAAAGATATATATGCGGCAGGAGATGTAGTTGGCAAAAATGCCATTTGGCCATTAGCTGTAAAACAAGGAATTGTAGCAGCTTACAATATGGCAGGAGTTGAAAAAGTTATAGACGATAAATTTACTTTTAAAAATAGCATGAACTTTGCAGGGATACCAACAATTTCTTTAGGAATAGTTATACCACCAGACGATACTTATGATGTAATTACTAGATGTGACAAGGATGGATATAAAAAGTTTGTTATAAAGGATAATGTAATAACAGGATTTGTTGCCCAAGGAGATATTTCTTATACAGGACCTATTACTTATCTAATAAAACATAAGATCGAGATATCTAATTTAAGAGATAGAGTTTTTGATATTGGATATGCTGATTTCTTTTCCATAAAAGAAAATGGAGAGTTTGAATATAGCATTTAGGAAATTTTATATAAACTTAACAAAAACAGCTGATTTAAATAATCAGCTGTTTTTGCATATTAAAAAGTATTATGTTTATTTTATAATGTATAATATAAATGATTATTTTTTATGTATTTTTATTAAGACAAACTTACCATGCAATATAAAATATAATTGATAAAAAAAAAGATATAGTTTAAACTTAATTACTATAACAAGAAATTTTTAAGGATGTTAAAATAAATGGGAAATATTTCGAAAATGAGAAAAAGTATTACGTTAAAATTATTTTTGCTTCTATTTATGCTTATATTATTAATATCATTTGCTATTTCCTTTTGGGAAGTGAAAAATACTAATAAAATAGTAGATAAAGAAATGAAAGTAATGAGAGAACAAGTTTTAGATGAAGTGGCAAATAATATATCTATATTACTGTCGAATGTGGAAATCATGGGAGATAATATTGTAGTTGATAGTAACTTAATGGAAATATTGGCGACTTCTTATAAAGATATTTCTTCTGATAAGAGTTTAGAAAAAAATACAAATTCATATGTAGAAGGATTATTAAATGATGTGGTGTGGGAATATGGAAGATATAATATGAAGCCAGAACTATATATAGTAGGAAATAATGGATATACATATAGCACCTATTCAAAAAATAAATATCATTTAAAAAATATAAAAAAAGAACTGTGGTATGAAGAAATTGTAAAGGCAGATGGAGATACAGTTTTAATTAATACATATAAAGATGAAAATGGTATAGGCCCTTATAAAAATATTTTTAAAATGGGAAGGTTAATTAAAGATATTATAACTAATGAGACTTTGGGAATTTTAATAATGGATATAAGTGAAACGATGTTGTATGATAGATATTCAAAAATAACAGATTATGGGACAGATATTTACATAACAGATTCAAGTGGAAAAATTATATCGAGTAAAGATAAAAGAGACATTGGTAAAAACTATGAAGATATATCAAATAATAATGCAGAGTTTGAAGGCCATATGAAAAATAACACCAAAATTATTTCTAAAATCGAAGAATATAATTGGAAAATAATACAAGAAATCCCAAGCAATATTAGTATGAAAATATCAAATCAAATTGTATCTATAACAACTCTTATAATAATATTAGTAAGTTTTATAGCTTTAATAATCACATATAAACTTTCAAAGTGGATTACAAAACCGATTATACAGACAAAAGATAAAATGCAAGAAGTAACTGGTGGAAACTTGAAGTCACACATTATTGTTAATAGAGATGATGAAATTGGAGACTTACAAGACTCATTTAATAGTATGGTAAACCAACTTAGTACATCTATAGAAAATATAAAAGAGTCTGAAAAACAAAAGCGTGTTGCAGAGCTAAGCTTTTTACAAGCACAAATAAATCCACATTTTTTATATAACACTTTGAGTGGAATTAGATTTTTAATATCTATGGAAAAAAATGAAGAAGCTGAAGAAATGTTATATAGATTTACAAAGTTGCTTAGAGCTATATTACCAAAAGCAAGTGAAATGATTACTTTAAGAGAAGAAATTGAAAATATAAGAAACTATGGGGAATTACAACAAATGAGATATCCAAATACTTTTGTAATTGAATATGATATTGATGAAACAATACTAGATTTTAAAGTTCCTTCATTTATATTACAACCCATATTAGAAAATGCAATATTATATAGTATGGAAAAGGAAAATAATTTCGGTAATATAAAAGTTACTGCTTTTGAAGAAAATGAATATATTAAAATAATAATTGAAGACAACGGAATAGGTATGTCAAAAGATAAATTGATAAATGTGTTAAATAAAGGTGCAAGTATAAACTCTATAGGTGTTACTAATGTAAATGAAAGAATCCAATTAAATTATGGAATAAAATATGGATTGAAAATAGAGAGTATAGAAGGTAAAGGCACAAAGGTTATATTTATGTTACCAAATTTAAGGGAGGATATATGCTAAATATTTTAGTAGTTGAAGATGAAGCTCCAATAAGGGATTGGATAGTATATAATATTTCAAAAATTTCAGATGATTATAAAGTATTAGGCAGTGCAAATAATGGAAAAGAAGGATTTGAATTAGCTAAAAAATTAAATCCAGAAGTGATAATAAGTGATATAAAAATGCCATTGATGGATGGAATTGAACTTACAAAAAATGTAAAAGAAATAATGCCAAATGTTTACGTAGTATTATTAAGTAATTATGCAGAGTTTGATTATGCAAAGCAGGCTATAAGTTATGGTGTATTTGAATATTTAATTAAATCAGATATAAGACCAGTGGAATTAAAAGAAGTATTTTCTAAAATTGAAGAGGATATGATTATTAAAAAAGAAGTAATTGTTAATAAAGAAAATGAAAGTATAGAAGTGGATAAAGATGAAAATAAATATTCAAAATCAATAACAATGGCACTTGAATATATTGATTCTAATTATAAAGAACCTATTTGTCTAGCTGATATATCTAAAAATGTATTTTTATCACATGAATATTTTTCAAGATTATTTAAAGAAGAAGTGGGAGAAAATTTCTCAACATATCTTACAAACTATAGACTAAATAAAGCAGAGTATCTTTTAAAAAATAGCGATATGAAGGTGGGAGAAATAGCATTGGAGGTTGGATATCAAAATCCAAGCTATTTTTCTAAAACATATAAAAAATACAAAGGTATATCTCCAGATGATGATAGATATTAAGGTAAATATAAATGAAGAAAGCTCACATTAAGACAATAGTAATATTATTTATAGTAATGTTATTTATGATTTATTTAGTAGATAGTAACAAAAGAAATTTACTTTATTATAATGAAGAAGAAAAAAAAATATTTAAGATAGCTATTATATTTAATCAAACAGGACTTGGAGATAAGTCATTTAATGACTTATGTTATGAAGGTATGCTAGAAGCTCAAGAAAAATTAGGAATAGAATTTGATTATATACATGTGAAAAATAATGACGATTATGATGGAGCATATTTAAATTATGCAAAAGATGAACAATATGATTTAATAATAGGGTTAGGAGAAGAACAGGAAGATGCTATTAAAAAAATAGCTGAAGAATATCCAAAACAAAGATTTACTATTATAGATTCTAAGTTAAGTTTACCTAATGTTAGCTCAATATACACTAGGTGGAATGAACAAACTTTCTTAAATGGTGTTTTAGCAGGATTGTGTACAACTGAAACGAAACAAGAAAGTGACAGCGTAGGTGTTATTCTAGGGAAAAATCTAAGCTATTTGGAAGAAGGTGCCATTGGATTTGAAGCTGGAGTAAAATATATTAATCCTAATATAAATGTAATAAAGGCTTCCGTGGGAGATTTTGATAATCCAGCAAAAGCAAAAGAAATTGGTCTTCTAATGCATAAAAAGGGTGTGAATTATATTCAGCAACTGGCAGGTCAATCGGGATTTGGTGTATTTGCAGCTGCAAAAGAAATGAATAAATATGTTTTTGGTGTGGATGCTAATCAAAATGTATACGAGCCAGATTATATAGTTTCAACAGCAACTAGGTATGCCAATGTAATCATATATAATGAGATTGAATCTATAGTAAATGATAAGTGGATGCCGGGAATAAAAGAGTTAGGACTTAAAGATGATGTTATAGGATATGAAAGAGAAGGTTCTAATGTTGAAATTCCTTCTAACATAATTAAAAAAGTAGAAGAAATAAAAAAACTAATTATTGATGGAAAAATTATAATACCATCTACTCAAGATGAACTAGATAAATATTTAAATAATAAAAAATAACTCACATTTATGGTGGGTTATTTTTTTTATTAAATATCAATATTTTTACAAAATGTCAAAATTATTGCATGTTATTGTATATTTAAAGTTATATTTACAAAAATACATCAATATTGTTACAAGAAACCTCAATATAATTTATGTAAAGAAAATGTTTTCCTTTGTATAATTAAATATATAAAATGTAGTGAGATAATTATAACACATAAGGGGGAAAAACCAATGAGAATGTACGATATTATATCTAAAAAAAGAGACAAGGAAGAACTAAGTAAAGAAGAAATAGAATTTTTTGTAGAAAAGTATACAAATGGTGAAATACCAGATTATCAAACATCTGCATTATTAATGGCAATATATATAAATGGATTTACTAAAGAAGAAACTGCAAATTTAACTATGGCAATGGTTAATTCAGGAGATATAGTTGATTTAAGTATGATAGACGGAATAAAGCTAGATAAACATAGTACTGGTGGAGTTGGAGATAAAACATCTTTAATATTAGTACCTATGGTTGCAGCAGCGGGAGGAAAAGTTGCTAAATTATCAGGAAGAGGACTCGGACATACAGGAGGAACGTTAGACAAATTAGAGTCAATACCAGGCTTTGATATATCTGTGGAGGAAGACAAATTTAAAGAAATGGTACAAAATGCAGGGCTTGTTATTGCAGGGCAAACACAAAACTTAGTACCAGCAGATAAAAAAATATATGCGCTTAGAGATGTAACTGCAACTGTTGACAGTATACCTTTAATAGCAGCAAGTATAATGAGTAAAAAAATAGCTTCAGGATCTGATGCAATATTACTAGATGTTAAATATGGCGAAGGTGCATTTATGAAAACCGCTGAAAATGCTGAAGAATTAGCAAAAGCTATGGTTAGTATAGGAAAAAGTTTAGGAAGAAATACTTCTGCTGCAATAACCTTAAATGGAGAGCCTTTAGGATATGCAATAGGTAATGCTCTTGAATTAAAGGAAGTTATAGAAATATTACAAGGAAAAGGACCAGAAGATTTAAGAGAATTAGTTCTTCAATTAGGATCAAGAATGTTAATGCTTGGTGAACTAGTTGAAACTATGGAAGAAGGAAGAAAAAAATTAGAGGAATGCTTACAAGATGGAAGTGCACTAGCTAAATTAAGAGAATTAGCTGTACTTCAAGGAGGAGATCCATCTGTAATAGATAATTCTGAGTTATTTACAATAGCACCTCTAACTCATGAAGTTAAAGCTACTAAAGAAGGATATGTATATGCATTAAATGCTGAGAAAGTAGGAATATCTTCATTATTAACAGGAGCTGGAAGACACACTAAAGAAGATGATTTAGATTATGGAGCAGGAATTATTTTAGAAAAGAAAATGGGGGATTATGTGAAGGTAGGAGATGTATTAGCAACTCTTTACTCATCAGATGAATCTAAGTTTGAAAAAGCAGAAGAAGAGTTATTAAGTGCTTATACCATAGCAGATGAAAAAGCTGAAAAAGCTCCAATAATTCATAAAATAATATAGAAATTAAAAACTTTAAAATAAACAGTATTTAATAGGAGAGATACAATGGATAATAAAACTATTTTAAAAACAGTAGATCACACTTTGTTAAAGCAAACATCAACTTGGGAAGATATAAAAATAATATGTGACGATGCTATAAAATACGAAGTAGCATCAGTATGTATACCACCTTCTTTCGTAAAAAGAGCAAAGGAATATGTGGGAGATAAAATGCAAGTTTGTACAGTAATAGGATTCCCAAATGGATACAATACAACTGATGTAAAAGTATATGAAACAAAAGATGCTATATCTAAAGGAGCAGACGAAATAGATATGGTGATAAATCTAGGAATGTTAAAAGAAAATAGATTTGAAGAAATAGAAGAAGAGATAAAAGCAATAAAAGAAGCATGTGGTGAAAAAATATTAAAAGTAATAATAGAAACTTGTCTTTTAACTGAAGAAGAGAAAATTGCTATGTGTAAATGTGTAACAAATGCAAAAGCTGATTATATAAAAACTTCAACTGGATTTAGCAGTGGAGGAGCTACAGCACAAGATTTAAAACTATTCGCTGATAATGTTGGAAAAGATGTACTTATAAAAGCTGCAGGTGGAATATCTGACTTAGAAACTGCTTCTCAGTTTATAGAAATCGGAGCTACAAGACTTGGGACAAGCAGAATAATAAAATTAATAAATAATGAAGAATGCTCAGGGTATTAATATGAAAAAATTTAATAGAGTATTTTTAACAGTATTAGACTCTGTAGGCATAGGTTCTTTAAATGATGCAAAAGAGTATGGGGACGAAGGTGCTAATACTCTTTGCAACATAGCTAAAGCTGCAGGAGGATTAAATCTTCCAAACATGCAAAAAATGGGTCTTGGAAATATAGAAAAAATAGATGGTGTAAAATCTGTAAAAAATCAAATAGCTTATAGTACAAAATGCGGCGAATTATCTAAGGGAAAAGATACAATAACAGGACATTGGGAAATGACAGGAATACTTATAAAAGAACCATTTAAAGTATTTACAGATACAGGATTTCCAAAGAAATTAATAGATGAACTTGAAAATAAAAGTGGTCATAAGTTTATGGGAAATATTTCAGCATCAGGAACAGAAATAATAAAAAATTTAGGAGAAGAACATATAAAAAGCAAAGCGTTGATTCTATATACTTCAGCAGACAGTGTATTACAAATTGCTGCAAATGAAGAAATTATACCTTTAGAAGAACTTTATAGAGTTTGTGAAATAGCTAGAGAAATTACTCTAAAAGAAGAATATAAGGTTGGTAGAATTATAGCCAGGCCTTTTGTAGGAACAAATAAAGAAAACTTTAAACGTACAGCAAACAGAAAAGATTATGCGTTGAGACCACCGAAAAGCACAATATTAGATGCTCTTAAAGATAGAAATTTAGATGTGGTAGGTATAGGAAAGATAGGAGATATCTATTCTTATCAAGGTATAACTAAAAGTATAAAAAGCAAAAGTAATGAAGATGGGATAAATGAACTTATAAATATAGCAAAAGAAAATTTATTTGAGGGACTAGTGTTTTTAAATTTAGTAGATTTTGATGCATTATTTGGTCATAGAAGAGATGCTATAGGTTACAAAAATGCTTTAGAATCTTTTGACAATAAGCTTGGAGAATTAATTAAAGAAATGAATGATGATGATTTATTAATTATCACAGCAGATCATGGAAATGATCCAACATTTAAAGGAACTGATCATACAAGAGAATACGTTCCAGTTTTAATTTACAATAAAAATTTAGAAAACCCTATTAAATTAAATGAATTAAACTCCATGGCGGATATTGGAATGACTATCTTGGATAATTTTAATGATGATAACAAAGAATATGATTTTGAAATAGGAAAATCATTTTTAGAATTAATAAAATAAAAAATGGGAGAATAAGATGACGATATTAATTAATATTTTAGGAATAATGGTAGTAGTATGTGGGCTATATTTATTTTCGTCCAATAAGAAAAATATAGATAAAAAGATGATATTAAAAGCCCTTATATTACAATTTATATTAACTTTTTTATTAGTAAAGTTCCCTTTGGGGAGAATAGGTATTCAAAAAGTATCTGATGTTGTTACTAATGTATTAAGTTATGGTAGAGAAGGCTTAAACTTTGTATTTGGATCATTATCTGATTCAGGTGCTCCTACAGGAATGATATTTGGTATATCAGTTCTTGGAAATATTATATTTATCTCTGCTCTAGTTGCAGCTCTATATTATTTAGGAATTATAGGCGCTGTTGTTAAAGTAATAGGTGGAGCAATAGGTAAAGTGCTTGGAACTAGCAAGGTTGAAAGTTTTGTTGCTGTTGCAAATATGTTTCTTGGACAAACTGAATCACCAATTCTTGTATCCAAATATTTACATGGAATGAGTGAAAGTGAAATAATGCTTGTTTTAATATCTGGTATGGGAAGTATGTCAGCCACTGTTCTTATGGGGTATGCAGGAATGGGTATACCAATGGAATACTTATTAATAGGTGGAGCCTTAGTTCCTCTAGGAAGTATAATAGTTTCTAAGATACTTCTACCAGAAAATAAAAAAGAAGAATTAGCTAAATCAAAGGAAGACGTTACTAATATAGAGGATACACCTATAGAGGCAGAAATTGCGGAACCTATAGCTACAGAAATAGTTTCTGATGAAGTAACAATAGACAATAAAGGTGATAATGCCAACTTAATATCAGCTATAGCTCAAGGTGCTAACGATGGACTTAACATGGCTCTTGGTATAGGTGCATCACTTATTGCAATTATATCTTTAGTTGCTCTTGTTAATGGAGCCTTAGGAGCAGTAGGCCTTTCTCTAGAAAAAATTCTATCTTATGTATTTTCTCCTCTTGGATTCTTAATGGGATTAGATAAGGCAGAAATCTTTACTGCATCTCAATTACTTGGAAGTAAATTAGTATTAAATGAATTCGTTGCATTTGGCCAACTAGGACAAATAATAAATGGATTAGATTATAGGACTGGTCTTATGATGACAATATCTTTATGTGGATTTGCTAATATATCTTCAATGGGTATATGTATATCAGGTATATCAGTATTTTGTCCAGAAAAAAGAAATCAACTTGCGAAACTTGCTTTTAGAGGAATGATAGGTGGTTTCTTAGTAAGTTTATTAAGTGCTTTAATAGTTGGAGCCGTAGTCGCTATATAAATTATATGTATAAAATTTATATGGAAATAGATTGAAAGAAAAAAAGAAAATGGGTAAAATAGATTTATAATAAAAAATTATTATTAATTTGATAAAGACATATGAGGTGAAATAATGAAAGATTTATATACTAAAATACAAGAATCAGTAGATTATATAAATTCAAAAACAGAAATAAAACCAAATATAGGATTAATATTAGGATCAGGTCTTGGAGTATTAGCTGATGAAATAGAAAATCCTATAAAAATAAAATACGATGAAATACCAAACTTCCCTGTATCAACAGTAGAAGGTCATGCTGGACAATTAGTTATAGGTAACTTACAAGGAAAAACTGTTGTAGCAATGCAAGGGAGATTCCACTACTACGAAGGATACTCAATGGAAATGATAACTTTCCCAGTAAGAGTAATGAAAGAGTTAGGTGTGGAAACTATATTTGTAACTAATGCAGCAGGTGGAGCTAATAAAGATTTTAAACCAGGAGACTTAATGATAATAACAGATCATATAAACTTATCTGGAAATAATCCTTTAATTGGGCCAAATGATAATAGAATAGGAACAAGATTCCCAGATATGTCATCTGCATATACAAAAGAATATATGGAGTTAGCTAAAAAATGTGCAGATAAGTTAAATATAAAAGTTCAAGAAGGTGTGTATGCTTTCTTCTCAGGACCAACTTATGAAACTCCAGCTGAGGTAAGAATGGCAAGAATATTAGGAGCAGATGCAGTTGGGATGTCAACAGCTCCAGAAGTTATAGTTGCATCACACAGTAAACTTAAAGTTGTGGGAATTTCTTGTATAACAAATATGGCGGCAGGAATACTTGATCAACCTTTAAATCATGAAGAAGTAATAGAAACTACTCAAAAAGTTCAAGGAGAATTCTTAGCATTAGTTAAAACTATAGTTAGTGAATTATAATAAATTTAAAAATAGACATGCAATTTGCATGTCTATTTTTAGTAATATATTTATAAGAAGTTATGATGAATTTATATGATTAATTTCTGCATTAAAATTAAGTTAGTGGTTAATATAATAATAGTTGATTAAATATCAACAAAATCTCAAACTAACTAGGTAAAAGCTAGCATTGTCTAACCTTTTGATAGTATTAAATAGTTTGAGAAACATAAGTCAAAAGCTTAGGCTATCACCTATGTCTTTTGCAAAAGCTCTAGATTAGATAGTTTATATTTCAATCTAGAGCTTTTTTAATGACTAATTTTATAATTAAGGAGAAATGTTATGGCAGATAAAAAATCATACCTTAAAGATTTAAAAGATGGAAGTGTGAAAATTTGTCTTATGGTAAATAAGAAATTATATAAAGATGGAAATAAGATGATTTATTTATTAAGTGATAAAAGCGGATATATAAATGCAAAAATTCCTGCAAAAGTAAAACTAGACCCAGGTCAAGTTATTGAAATTGAAGGTACTAAAGATTATATTTTAGATGTTTTTCAAGTTAAAATAATAGAAGACTATAATATTGATGATTATCTTGCAACTGTAAGTAGAAATATAGATGAAATTATGAAAGATATTGAAGCCATAAGTAGAGAATGTATAATTTCACCACAAGGTAAAATACTAGATGATTATTTTTTTAAAGATGAAAGATTTTTAGAAAAGTTTAAACGAGGAATTGGCGGAGTTAGCATGCATCATAACTACATTGGAGGCTTAGCTGAACATACTTTAGGTGTAATGTATTTGACAAAAATATTATGTGATATATATGATTGTAGGAGGAGAGAAATTGCAGTTTTAAGTGCTAAACTTCATGATATAGGTAAAATATACGAAATGGATTGCAGTGGTCCTTTTAAGTATACTTTAGAGGGTGAATTAGAAGGTCATATTATTATTGGAGTGCAAATGATTGACAGGGCAATAATTGAACTGAATATTCCTTTTAGTGAAGATTTTGTAACAAGAATAAAGGGATGTATTACTCAACATCATAGTAAGCTGGAATACGGTTCACCCAAAAAAGCTAATATGGAAGAATCAATAGTATTAAATTTTGCTGATACTGTTGATGCTTCTTTAAACAAAATTAACCAAATAAAAGAAGAAACAAAAGAAGATACTTGGTCTGTTTATGACAAAAAGATGGAAATGAAGCTTTATTTATAATTACATTAATATAAGATAAGGGGATAAAATGATGGATGGTAAAAATATAAGGATAGGTATATCTTCATTAATATTTAATATAAATGAAGCTCTAGAAATATGTAATAAAAATAAAGAAATAAACCATATAGAAATAGGTATTGATAACCTTTATGATTGTGAAGAACTTATAAAATATGAAAATGATATAAAAAAACTTGATTTAAGTGTGGGAATTCATTTACCAATGGAGCTTAATCCTTGTGAAGATATTATATTTATTAAGGAAAAGTGGATAGAGTATATTAACATATTAAGTGAGGGATTGAAGTTTTTAAATGTCTCATATTTTAATATGCATTTAGGTTATGTTATGACAACTAGGTTAAGTAAAAATAAAGAAAAGTACTTAAATAATATAGTAGATTTTTTTAATAAATTATTATTAGAAAAGAATAATCTACATATTACAATAGAAAATACTTATACAAAAGGTGGAGATTTTTCTAGTTTGGGAAGTGATGTAGAAGATTTTAAGTATATATTTGAACATAATAATTCCATAAGTTTTTGCTTTGATAGTGGACACAATTTAATTTGTAAAAGTAACTATAACTTATTAAAAAATAAAATTAGAGTAATCCATCTTAATGATAATTATGGAACTAAAGATGAACATTTAGGTATACTAAAAGGAAATTTAAGTGAAGAAGAATTAAAATATATTTTATCTTTAAACCCAGAATTTGTAGTACTTGAGATGGATTTTAATTATATAGAAGAATCATTAGATATTTTAAAACAGCATAATGTTTTTTAATGGAAAAATAGCTTATATTATTGACAAAAACATAACGAATATATACTCTTACTCCTAGGAGGAGTTTATGAATAATAATATTTATAATACTTTTAAAAAAGTAATAGAAGATGTAAAGAGAGATAAAAATGTTAAGGCTATTATTCATGCAGGTTCTAGTAAAGGAAAAATTTATGAAGAAGATCCTAAGGTAAATGATATAGACTTATTTATTATTGTAGAAAATCAAGAAAAAAATCAAATTAGAAAAGTTGAAAAAATTGGTGAAATAGAGTTTGATTTTAATTATATTTCTATAAAAGGTTGTTATGATTTTATAGAAAGTAAAACATATTTTTTTCTTAATATAAAAGATGGAAAATTATTATATGATGAAAATGATTTGGGAAAAGGGATTTTGTCATTATGTGAAGAAAAATATAAAGAAGGTCCCAATAAATTATCAAAAGAAGAAAAAGGATTTCGTGTTAGTCAATTGCTATCAGATATGTCTAGACTAAAACATAAAGATGAATATGAAGAATTTGAATATGATTTTCTGATTTATATGTACTTAAATAAAATCATAAAAATGTATTATCTTATGAATGATATTTGGTTACCAAAAGATAAAAAGTTACTAAGATCTTTAAAGATTCAAGAACCTACATTATATAAATTAATATGTAATGTTAGTGGATCTGATAAATATAAAAAAATAATAAAAGTAACAGACTATATTTTTAAAAACTTATAATTTTGGAGGATAATAATGGGGGAAAGAAGAACAGTTGATAAACCTGCTATAGAAAAGGCGGTTAGAGAAATATTAATAGCAATAGGGGAGAACCCAGATAGAGAAGGATTAATAGGAACACCAGATAGGGTAGCAAGAATGTATGAAGAAATATTTAGTGGACTGAATGAAGATCCGAGAGAACATCTAAAAGTTTTATTTAAAAATGAAAATCATGAAGAAATGGTAGTAGTAAAAGATATACCTTTTTATTCAAGTTGTGAACATCATTTAGTGCCTTTCTTTGGAAAAGCTCATGTGGTGTATATACCAAAGGATGGAAAACTCACAGGACTTTCTAAATTAGCAAGAGTTATAGAAACGTTTGCCAGAAGACCTCAGTTACAAGAAAGAATCACAAAAGAAACTGCAAATATTATTATGGAAGAATTAGAGCCATATGGAGTAATGGTTGTAGTTGAAGCTGAGCATATGTGTATGACAATGCGTGGTGTAAAAAAACCAGGTAGTAAAACAATAACATCAGCAGTTAGAGGAATTTTTGAGAAAGACGCTTTAGCAAGAAGTGAAGCTATGAGCTTAATTAAATTTGATTAATATATGAGGAGAAAATTGATGTTTAAATATGGTAAAAAAACTTACATAATGGGAATTTTAAATGTTACTCCAGATAGTTTCTCAGATGGAGGAAAATACACAAGTGTGGAAATAGCAGTTAATCATGCTAAAGAAATGATTGAAGAAGGAGCAGATATAATAGATGTGGGAGGAGAGTCTACTAGACCAGGTCATAAGTTTGTTTCAGCTGAAGAAGAAATAGAAAGGATAGTTCCTGTAATAAAAACACTTAAAAAGAGTATTAATGTGCCTATATCTATAGATACGTATAAATCTCAAGTAGCTGAAGAAGCATTAAAATTGGGAGCTTATATGGTAAATGACGTTTGGGGATTAACTTATGATGCAAATATGGCTAATGTTATAGCAAAATATGATGCTTCTGTTTGCATTATGCACAATCAAGAAGGAACATACTATGATAAAGACATAATGGAAAGCATAAAAGAATTTTTACAAAATAGCATAGACAAAGCTTTAAAAGCAGGAGTAAAAAAAGAAAAAATAGTTTTAGATCCAGGCATAGGATTTGGAAAAACTTTTGAACAAAACTTAGAAGTATTAAAAAGGTTAAACGAACTTAAAACTCTTGGATATCCCATTTTGCTTGGAACCTCAAGAAAATCAGTTTTAGGAAATATAGTGGGAGGAGAACCTAGAGAAAGAGTGGAGGCTACTGTGGCTACAACTGTTTGTGGAATTAGAGATGGTGTTGAAATAGTTAGAGTTCATGATGTAAAAGAAAATTTGCAAGCTGCAAAGATTGCAGATAGAATATATAGAGGTTAATTATGGATAAAATAATTTTGAGTAATTTAGGTTTTTACGGCTATCATGGAGTTTTGGAAGCAGAAAAAGTATTAGGACAAAAGTTTTTTATAGATGCTGAGCTTTATCTTAGTACAAAAGAAGCTGGGAAAAGTGATGACTTAACTAAATCTGTTAGCTATGCTGATATATATGAGATAATAAAGGATATAACAGTAAATAAAAGATTTGATTTAATAGAGGCTTTGGCAGAAACAATCGCACAAGAGGTTTTAGAAAGCTTTAGCATGATTAAATCTATTATGGTTAGAGTAAAAAAACCAGAAGCACCTGTAAATGGTATTTTTGATTATTTTGCTGTGGAGATTAGGAGAGATAAAGATGAATAAAGCTTACTTAGGTCTAGGAACTAATATGGGACATAGAGAAGGATATTTAAGACAAGCATGTAAAACTCTTCAGGAACATGTAAAAATTAATATTTCAAAAATATCAAAAGTCTATGAAACAAAGGCATGGGGATATACTGAGCAAGATGATTTTTTAAATATATGTATGGAAATAGAAACTTCATTGTCTTCTATAGAATTATTAGAAGTTTGTCATGCAATAGAGGAAATGCTAAATAGAGAAAGGGTAATAAAATGGGGACCTAGAACTATTGATGTGGATATTTTGTTTTTTAATAATATAATAAGTAATGATGAAAGATTGACTTTACCACATCCAAGGATTAGAGAAAGGGCTTTTGTGTTAATTCCTCTTATGGATTTAAATAAAGGATTGACTATTGATAATGAACCCATATCATATTATCTTTCTAAATTAAGTAAAGAAGAAAGAGATGAAGTTAAAGAGGTTAGTGTTAATATTTAAATTATTTTAATTGATAAAAAGAAGGATAATTTGCATATTTAGTGTAAATTAGACCTTCTTTTTTATTGCCATCAATTGAAGGTAGTGTTATAATTCTCATAACCCCCTAGGGGGGATGTGAGGAGGTTGATTATGGAATATTTATTTAAAAATAAAAATAACATAATAGCTATTACTACTTTAGCAATTCCTGTAATTATAGAGAATATACTTCAAACTTTACTTGGAACTGTAGATACTTATTTTGCTGGACAAATCAATGATAATGCTATTGCTGCCATAGGTGTAACTAACTTAATTATGAATGTATTTATTGTATTTTTCACAGCAATTAGTATAGGAACAAGTGCCATTGTTGCAAGAAATTTTGGAAAAGGAGAAATGGATAAGGTTAAAGAAGCTACGACTCAATCAATTTTTTTAGGAATTATAATTAGTTTAGTTGTAGGAGTAATTAATATATTATTTTATGATCATATTTTAAAAATATGTGGAGCAACTAATGAGATTTTAGACTTTACGATACCTTATTATTTAGTTGTCGCTGTGCCAATTATATTTTTGTGTTTATCATTAATTTTATCTAGTTGTTTAAGGTCAACCAAGGATACAAAAACACCAATGATTGCTACAGCTTTTGCTAATGTGTTAAATATAATATTAAATATGCTTTTTATAAAGATGAATATGGGGATTATAGGATTAGCTTTAGCAACAACTATTTCTAGATGTATGAACGTAGTTATTTTGCTAATTAAGTTGAGAATGTGTAATATTAATATAAAAATAAATAAAGAGGTCATTAAAGGTGGAAATGATACATTAAAAGCTATAATTAAAATTGGAGCACCTGCAGGAATGGAAAAGTTAATAATGAGACTGGGTCAATTGGTTTATAATAGTATGATTATTTCAATTGGAGTATCAGCTTATGTTGCACATAATATTGCAGGAAATATTGAAAGTTACACTTATATTCCAGCACTAGGATTTGGCGTGGCAACGGCAACTCTTGTCGGTATTAGCTTAGGAGAAGGAGATAGTGAAAAATCAAAAGAAATAGTATATTTAGCTGATATAATAACTACTTTATGCATGGTAGCAATAGGTATGCTTTTATTTATATTTGCCCCACAAATAGTAAAAATATTTACGAATACTGTTGAAGTACAAATTATGGTTATTAATGTACTTAGATTAATTGCACTTTTTCAGTGTTTTATCGCCATAACACAAATTTTTACTAGTGCTTTGCAAGGCGCAGGAGACACTAAATTTCCTATGTATGCTACATTAGTCGGAATCTGGGGTGTGAGAATTGGGATAGGATACTTTCTAGGTATAATAATGAATTTTGGGTTATTTGGAGTATGGATAGCGTATGCTATTGATATTACTGTAAGAGCATTCTTACTTATTATAAGATTTAATCATGGAAAATGGGAAAGTATAGCTATATAATTAAGAAGAAGGGAGATGAATAACATGGAAAATAATAAAGAACATAACCACAATCATTCTCACAAGAATACAAAAGCAGTAATCAATAGGCTATCTAGATCTATTGGTCATTTGGAGTCTGTAAAAAGAATGGTAGAAGAAGGAAGAGATTGTAGTGAAGTTTTAATACAAGTTTCAGCTGTAAAATCTTCTATTAATAATATAGGAAAAATAATTTTACAAGATCATATAGAACACTGCATTGTAGATGCGGTAGAAACTGGAGATGAGAAAGTTCTTAAAGACTTAAATAGTGCAATAGATAAATTTATTAAGTAAAAATGACCTATTGATAAAATAATATATATTAAAAATGTTTTTAAAATTAATGTGCCATTATGAAGTATTTGATTTGTAGGGCAAAAAATAGTCATGTGTAAATTTAATTAATGTAATATATAGGAAAAAGAGAGGTGAAAAATCCTCTCTTTTTTTATTAAAAAATAAAAAAGTTAAAAAAATAAAATATTTTTTCTAACTAAAAAAGTAAAATTAACACCGCTGAAACTATTTAAAATACTTATATATTTTTACATTGGATAATTAAGGAAATAAAATGATTGTTACCTATTTGTAACTTTTATACAAAAAAACCTTTCAAAAGTTACAGAAATGTAATAAAATAGATTCATGGAATTGCAAAATTCGACAACAACGAAATTGATTAAATTAAAATAAAACAATAACGGGGGAAGACTTATGATAAAAAAAACAATAAGGACTATAACATTAACAGTAGCCATGGTGCTAACTGTATCAGCTTTTGCACCAATAAGTAAGGCAGATGCAGCTAATGTTACAGGAACAGTAACAGTAACTTCATTAAACGTGAGAAGTGGAGCCTCAACATCATATTCAGTAGTAGGAAAGCTTAGCAAAGGTGAAAAAGTAGAAATACTGTCAGCAAATAATGGATGGTATAAAATAGAATATGACAACAATAAAACTGGATGGTCATGTGATGACTATATATCAAAAAACACTACTACAGGAACAGTAACAGCGACTTCATTAAACGTGAGAAACGGTGCGTCAACATCATATTCAATAATAGGAAAACTTAGTAAGGGTGAAAAAATAGAAATTTTATCATCAAATAATGGATGGCATGAAATTCAGTATTCACAAGATAATACAGGGTGGGTAAGTGCTGATTATATTACTACAACATCAGAAAATACATCAAAAGATGTTGCAAAGACTTTGGATGTTAAAGCTTATGCATATACTGGAGACGGAATAACAGCTACAGGTACAGTTCCAAAATACGGAACAATAGCAGTGGATCCAAGCGTAATACCATATGGAACAAAGGTATATATAAAAGAACTAGATAAAGTATTTATTGCAGAAGACTGTGGTGGAGCAATAAAAGGAAATACAATAGATATATTTATGCCAACAGAAAAAAATTGTAATGATTGGGGTATAAAAAATATAACAATAGAAATATTAAAATAAAAAATGGCCAACTAAATGTTGGCTATTTTTTATGCACTTATTTTATTTAAATCTTCTTTATTTTTTTTATCTTTCATTATGAATTTGCCTATAAGACCTCCTATTATAGCAGGTACTACCCAGTTAAATCCGATAGAGTCTAAAGGTAATTTATGCACAAAGTTTATATTTATACCTAAACTATCGATAACATTTAATAAACTTATTAATAAAGTGATATAAGCTGAACATTTAAAGACTGCTGATTTAGAAAAACATTTGTTAAAGGTACTCATAATTACTAATAATATAGAAACAGGATAAATAATAGTTAAAATTGGAGCTGCAATAGCAATTATTTTATTGACACCTAAGTTAGAAGCTACTGAACTAAATATACAAATAAAGGCAACTAAATGAGAGTATTTTAATTTTTTATTAGTTACATCTTCAAAATATTTAGCAGTAACAGAAGTTAAACCTATAGACGTAGTAAGACATGCAAAGGCAACTATTATACCAAGTAATAAGATTCCACTTTTGCCTAGTAAGTTATGAGTTATATTTACAAGTAAAGCAGTTTGAGAAATAGATGAATCATATACTGTGGAAACTGTTGCGCCTAAGTATGCTAATCCACCGTATACAATAACTAGTCCACACCCAGCAATAAATGCAGATTTTAAAGTCATAGATATATTTTCTCTTTTATCAATATATCCTTTACTTATAAAAGAAGTCATTATTAAAGTTGTAACTCCCCCTATACCTAAAGCATCCATAGTCTGGTATCCTTGACTAAGTCCATTTACAAATAAACTATTGTCATTATTTATATTCAATTTACCAATAGGAGACATAATTCCCTTTGTTATTAAAAGCCCTAAAGCAAGTAGAAGTACTGGAGTTAAAAATTTGCCTATTATATCCATAACTTTTGTAGGTCTTATTGTTAACATAAATGTTAAACCAAAAAATAAAACAGAAAAAATTACTGAATTAATAGAAGAAGTAAGTGGTAATATACTCATTTCAAAAGTTGTAGCTGCTGTTCTTGGTATAACTAGTATAGGACCAAGACAAAGCATCATTATAACTTCCAAAGAGATTCCAAATTTTTTACCAGCTTTTCCAACAACATCTTGGAAAGATCCAGCTTTAGCTACAGCATTTATTGATAACAAAATTATCCCAACATCAGCTAACACAAATCCTAAAAAGCTTATTAGCCAATTACTTCCTGACGTCATACCTATAAAAGGAGGGAATATTAAGTTTCCTGCTCCAAAGAACATAGAAAAAAGGGCAAAACCAATTATTATAATATCTTTATTTTTATTCATTTCTCACACCTCAAATTTAAATTTTAATATATAAAAAGCCACATAGCATACACTATGTGGCTTTAGGCCTAGGATTAATAAAAGCCACATAGTAATTATCTACGTGGCTTTGCATAACAAATTAATTCTAGCCACCATAGATACAAATTTTTAAGATTTGTATCTATGGTGATTTTATATATCTCATAAATACAAATCTATCTATAATAGCTATAATAATATAAATTAAATTGTGCTTTTTTAGTTAGACTCATATTTTTCATTATTATTCTCCTTAAATTTATGTTAAGTTTTACCTTATGAATTAATAATACAAAATTTACTGAAAATTGTCAACATACAAATTTTCTTACTGTTGGCAAAATACATGTAGAAAAATGTAGAAAAATGTATAAAAAAGATTGAAAAAATATATGAGTACAGTATATAATAATTAAGGTATTAATATATATAAATAAATTGATACAAAAAATATGGAAGATGGGTTGATAAAATGACAATATTATTAAACATAATAGGTATAATTGTTTTACTGGGTATATTATATTTCTTCTCTTCAAATAAAAAGTTAATAGATAAGAAGATGATATTAAAAGCATTGGTATTACAATTTTTATTAGCATTTTTGCTAGTTAAATTTCCTTTAGGACAAGTAGTAATTGAAAAAGTATCTGATGTAGTAACTAATATATTAGGTTATGGAAGAGAAGGTCTTGAGTTTATATTTGGATCTTTAGCTGATGGCGGAGCACCAACAGGATTTATATTTGGAATACAGACGTTAGGAAACATAATTTTTATATCAGCTTTAGTTTCAGCATTATACTATTTAGGAGTTATAGGTGCTGTTGTTAAAGTTATAGGTGGTATAATAGGTAAAATACTTGGAACCTCAAAAGTGGAGAGTTTTGTTGCTACTGCAAATATGTTCCTTGGACAAACTGAATCACCTATATTAGTAAGTAAATACTTAAAGAATATGACTGAAAGTGAAATAATGCTTGTTTTAGTTTCGGGAATGGGTAGTATGTCAGCTACAGTACTTATGGGATACTCAGGTATGGGTATACCAATGAAATATTTATTAATAGGTGGGGCATTAGTTCCTCTAGGTAGTATAATAGTTTCAAAACTTATGTTACCAGAAAACAAAGAATTAAAAATGGATGAAGCTGAAGAAATAAAGATTGATAATAAAGGTGATAACCCTAACTTAATTTCAGCGATATCTCAAGGAGCGAATGATGGACTTAATATGGTTCTTGGCATAGGAGCATCTCTTATAGCAATATTATCTTTAGTTGCACTTGTTAATGGTATCCTTGGAATATTTGGATTATCTTTAGAGCAAATATTCTCTGTATTATTTGCACCACTAGGATATTTAATGGGACTTGATATGAGAAATGCTCAGTTTGCAGGTCAATTACTTGGAAGCAAATTAGTATTAAATGAATTTGTTGCTTTTGGTCAATTAGGAGAAATTATAAAAACTCTTGACCCAAGAACAGCTTTAGTTCTTTCTGTTTCATTATGTGGATTTGCCAATGTAGGTTCCATAGGTATATGTATATCTGGAATATCTGTATTTTGTCCAGAAAAAAGAAATCAATTAGCTAAACTAGCATTCAGGGGAATGATAGGTGGTTTTACAGTAAGTGTACTTAGTGCATTAATAGTTGGATTAATAGCAGCAATATAGTCTGTATTAAAAGGAGTCTTTACGGCTTCTTTTATTTTATAATAAAATAAATTTAACTTATACTTAAAATTGAATTTAAATAAATATTAAGAAAAATAAGTTATAATTACATTTGGAATATAATGGTTTTGACAAAAATAATTTTATATGGTAATATAAATAAAGATTAAGTAAGTCAGATAATCGCAGGTAGCATTTGCTACGTGAGGAAAGTCGGAGCTCCATAGAGCAGGGTGCTAGGTAACGCCTAGTGGGAGTGATCCTAAGGAAAGTGCAACAGAAAATTACCGCCAAGATTTTCTTGGTAAGGATGAAAAGGCGAGGTAAGAGCTCACCGTTTCTCAGGTGACTGAGAAAGCTGTGTAAACCCCACCTGGAGCAAGACCAAAAGAGGACCAAAAGAGTGTTGCTCGCACTCTCCGGTAGGTAGGTCGCTTGAGCATATTGGTGACAATGTGCCTAGATAGATGATTATCAAATACAGAACTCCGCTTATAGATTTGCTTGATTATAAGAATCCTAAAAGGGTTCTTTTTTTATGCGTATAATTAATTATTGTAAAAAAATTAATTTGTTATTGTTTAAGAAAGAAAAATATATAGAAATACTGGTTTTTTTGGTAAATTATGTTAATATTTTAATGTGGGGAAAGATTTTTGTAAATATGGGGGAAAACAAATGAAAAAATTTGAAAAAGTAATACTTGGTTCTTTAGTAGTAGGTACAACATTATCATCTAGTTTAGTATTTATTCAAGCTGAGAAATTAGGGGAGACTCAGTACTATTTGACTGATAATTTAAACATGAGAAAGGGACCAGGAAAAGATTACATATCTATAGGAACTTTAAAGAAAGGTACAATAGTAACACCTTTAGAGTATTCGCAAGATAAATTGTGGGTTAAAGTGAGATATAATAATCAATATGTATGGATGTGTGGGAAATATATTAAAAAAGTTGAAAGTAGTAATGAAACTGATAAAAAACTTGGAGATTATAAAACAAAAGAAAAATTAAATCTAAGAAGGGGACCATCTACGGACAATATAATAATTTTAACAATACCTAAAGGTAATACCGTTAACGTTATGGAATTTTCTAGTGATAATAACTGGGCTAAGGTTAAATATAACAATCAAACCGGTTGGGTTAGTACTACTTACATAGAAAAAATAATATCACAAGGAGATAATAATGTTTCTAAATATGAAGATTACATAACTACGTCATCAGTAAATGTTAGAACAGGACCATCTGTTAATTACAAGAAAATAGGAGTATTATCCAAAGATATAGTAGTAAAACCAGTAGGTTTTGACAAGTATGGTGATTGGATTAAATTTAATTATAATGGAAAAGAGAGTTGGGTCTGCAAATCTTATTTAAAAAAGGTAAGTGATAACAATACATTATATGCAAGTGAAAATTTAAATTTAAGAATACGTCCAAGTTCTAATAGCGCAAGGATATGTACAATACCAAAGAATGCTAAGGTAAACATTGTATCATATAATAGTAATAAAACTTGGGCACAAGTAAAATATAATGATAAATCGGGATGGGTAAGTGCAAAATACTTAATATCAAAAGTAACACAAAACTATAAATTGGGTACTACTACAACTAGATTAAATCTTAGAGAATTACCTAATTTAGATGGCAAGACATTAATTACGATGCCAGCTGAGGCAAGTATTAAAATATATGAAGAAAAAGATGGGTGGTTAAAAGTAAGCTATAATAATATTATAGGTTATTGTGTAGCCGTATATGTAAAATAAATATCTGTTATAAAAAGCATCTTATAAATTAATATAAGATGCTTTTTATATAAGGATTAATATGCCGAATTGAAGAAGATACAAAAATATGGTAAATTTAACTTATATTTAAATAATATAATTGTTAATTTAGGGGGAAATAATTATGGTACTAGTTACAGGAGGGGCAGGATATATAGGAAGTCATACAGTTGTGGAATTACTAAATAAAAACTATGAAGTAGTAATAGTAGATAATCTTTATAATAGTAATAAATTAGTATTAGAAAGAATAAAAAAAATAACAAATAAGGAATTTAAATTCTATAATATAGATGTTACAGATAAGGATTCTTTTAAAATAGTATTTGAAGAAAATAATATTGACTCAATAATTCATTTTGCTTCATTAAAAGCAGTAGGTGAATCTGTTGAAAAACCTTTAGAATATTATAAAAACAATTTAGTAGGAGCATTAGTTGTATTTGAGTTAATGAAAGAGTTTAATGTGAATAACTTTGTTTTTTCATCATCAGCAACAGTATATGGAAAGCCCAAAAGTTGTCCAATAAAAGAGGATTTTCCGCTTTCAACAACAAATCCCTACGGAGCTACTAAACTTATGATAGAGGATATTATGAGAGATCTAAGTAAGGCTAATAGTGATTTGAATTTAGCTATTCTTAGATATTTTAATCCGATAGGAGCCCATATAAGTGGTACAATAGGCGAAGAGCCAAATGGTATTCCAAATAATTTAATGCCTTATATAACAAAAGTTGCGGTTGGTCAGCTAAAGGAACTTAGTATTTTTGGAAATGATTATGATACACACGATGGTACAGGTGTTAGAGACTATATACATGTGGTGGATTTAGCTAAAGGTCATTTGGCAGCATTAAAAAAACTTAAAGAAAAGCCAGGTTTAGTTACTTATAACTTAGGAACGGGACAAGGCTACAGCGTTTTAGATTTAGTTAATTCATTTGAAAAAGCAAATAACATAGAAATACCATATAAAATAACTGATAGAAGGCCAGGTGATATAGATATGTGTTATGCAGACCCAACTAAGGCATATGATGAGTTAGGTTGGAAGTCAGAATTTGGCATTGAAAGAATGTGTGAAGATTCATGGAGATGGCAAAATAATAATCCAAAAGGATACGAAAAAAAAGATGAATTTTTAGATATGATAACATCTAAAATATAATTCTTATAAAGGAGGTATGAATTGGAGTATTTAAGAATTATGATTTTATCAATGGTTCCTGTTACAGAGTTAAGGGGTGCCATACCTATAGGAATAGCATTAGATTTAAATCCTTTAGGTGTATATATTGCCAGTGTATTAGGTTCCACATTGGTGGGCATACCTCTTGTATTAGCGTATAGACATGTTATGAAATTTTTAAGAGACAAAAAAATATTTGTTTCATTATTGAATAAAATAGATAATAAAATAAATGTTAGTATGAGTAAGATGAAGACAGTTTCCATAATAGGTATTATTTTGTTTGTAGGTGTGCCTTTGCCCACAACTGGAACATGGACAGCCGCCGCCATAGCATCTATTTTGAGAATGAGGCTGAAAGAAGCTTTATGTGGAATCTTTATAGGAAATTTATTGTCTGGATTAATTGTAGGCCTTTTGTCTTATCATATAATTTAAAAAGTGTGTAATAAAATTGTCATCATTTATGGTGGCAAAATATGTTAGAATATTATTGTATAATATTTTACCTTATCATAGGTAAGGGGGGGAAAGTATGAAAAAAAGGTTTAAATCATTTTGTACAATATTATTAGCAACTGTTATGATATTAGCGTCGAGTATACCTATAGCAAATGCAGCAACTAATCAGTTAATTATAGTTAACTCAAAAAAAAATACTTTAAATTTTTATGAAAATTATACTTTAGTAAGAAAATTTAAATGTGCAACAGGAAAATCAAGTACTCCAACACCACAACGTAAAACAACTATAGTTAATAAAATTAAAAACAGACCTTATTATAAAGGTAATATTCCGGGGGGCGATCCAAGAAATCCTTTAGGAAAAAGATGGATGGGATTAAATATGTATGGATATGGAACTACATATGGAATTCATGGAAACAATAAAGAAAGCTCAATCGGTAAAAATGTAAGTGGTGGATGCATAAGAATGCACAATAAGGATGTAGAGTGGTTATACAATAAAATCAGAGTTGGTGCTACAGTAATAATAAAAAGTACATCTAAAGATGATGCATGGATAGCTAATCAATATGGTATAAAGCTTAGAAATATATGGTATACAAATAGTGGTTACAAGTATTATCGTAAATCAAATGGTAAATATGCAACTGGTTGGTATACAATAGATAATAAAACATACTATTTTGATAGTAAAGGAAGAATGCAAACTGGTTTAAAAACAATTTCTGGTAAAAGATATTATTTAGGAAAAGATGGAATAAGACAAATAGGATGGCAAACAATCTCTGGTAAAAAATATTATTTTGAAAAATCAGGAAATGCTAAGGGTCAAGCAGTTAAAGATAAGAGAAGCATAGATGGATCTTATTATTACTTTGATAAGAACTGTGTAATGATTGCTAACAAAAAGATAAAAATAGGAAACGCTGACTATTACTTTGGAAAAGATGGAAAAATGCAAACGGGATGGCAAACAATCTCTGGTAAAAAATATTACTTTAAAAAATCAGGTGACATGAAGGGTCAAGCGCTTAAAGGTAAGAAAAGTGTAAATGGAACTTACTACTATTTTGATGATAATTGTGCTATGGTAATTGACAAAAAGATAAAAATAGGAAATGATTATTACTACTTTGGAAGTAATGGTAAGATGGTTAAGAATAAGGAAATTAAGATAAAATCTGACTCATATTACTTTGGTGGTGATGGAAAAGCTTATAAATCTTGTGAGAAACAAATAGATGGTTATACTTATACTTTTGATAAAGTAGGAAAAATAATTAATAAAACAGAAATAGAAAAAGATACAAGTACATCAAAGAAAGTTTATGATTCTAAAAAAACGGATGAATCACAACCTGAAGAGATAAAAGAAAATAATGAAGATACTTCTTCAGAAGAAGCTATGTAAATATAAAAAGTCTTCTCATTGACAAATAATGAGAGGGCTTTTTTATATATTATAAATAGAATAAGAAAACTTAATATTCTATACATTGTACTTTTCTATCAAATAAGTTACAATTTTTAGACAGAAAAATACAATGCAATGGTAAATCATAAATAAGTTAAACCTTGGTTAATGTGAGTTTCTTTCTATTATTTATTACGATTATAATTAACATATGTTAAATTATTTATACTGAACAAACTAGGTGTTTTTTTGTTAATTATATGTTAATATTATTGCTAAAGTTATTATATTAAAAAACAAAAGAAAACTTTTTATTTTTTACTTTATTTTAATAATTCTAAACATTCTATGTATAAGTAAGTATTTATTCAGTGTAAGAGGAGTATCATTTACTCTTTCGGATATTTATTCTATTGAATAATAATTGGAAATATAAGTAAATAGCGTTGTGTATTCATTGGCTATTGGCATATTGATTTTTCAATCATTTGTTTTTTAAAATTAATTAACTTATGTTTCATATTAACTTAATATCAATATGAATTTAATATGAAAAACTTTGAAAACAAATTAAAGGTATTGATATAAAGAACTTTATAAACTATAATGTTAATAGAATGTTAAATGGCATAATATGGTAGCTGTAAGTATGTTTGTGCACAGGGGGGTATAAGCACAATGATGGGTCAATATGTTGAGAAATTTGAAGATGATGTTTGTAATTTTAGTAGTGAAATATCAGCAAGCATAGATTACTCCATAGTCAATGACTCTTTCTTATTTAAAATATATCATAGAATACTTGACATAATAATTTCAATAATTGGACTGGTAATTTCTATACCTATGATAATAGTTTTTGGCTTTTTAATTAAAAAAGAAGATGGTGGCCCTATTTTTTACAAACAAGACAGACTTGGAAAAGATGGGAAAATAATCTTTATATATAAATTAAGATCCATGAGGATTAACTCAGAAACCAATGGAGCCATATGGGCAGAAAAAAATGATCCAAGAATTACGAAGGTTGGAAAATTCATACGAAAGACAAGAATCGATGAAATACCACAATTTTTAAATATTTTAAAGGGAGAAATGAGTATAATTGGTCCTAGACCAGAGAGACCTACTTTAACTATGGAATTTAATGACGAAATACCAGGATTTATTAATAGACTGGTAGTTAAACCTGGTCTTACAGGGTATGCTCAAGTGCATGGAGGATATGAAATATCTCCAGAAGATAAAATAAAAGAAGATTTATATTATATAAAAAATAGAAGTGTTTTTTTAGATTTATCTATATTATTTAAAACCGTGAAGGTTATTTTTACTGGAGAAGGTGCTAGATAAATAAAAAAATTATTATTCATTATAACTTTTCTTGAAAAATTTTCGTAAAATATATATAATAAGATAATGAAAATATAACAAAAGTATAACATAACGAAAAAATAGGGAGAGATTGATAATAATCTCTCCCTATTTTTATATTAAACAAAGAGGGAGGAGAAATCTATATGGAAAATAAATTAGTATCTATAATTACACCTGTATATAATAGTGAAAAATATATTGAAGAATGTATAAAAAGTGTCATAAATCAAAGTTATAAAAATATAGAGATGATAATTATTGATGATGGGTCTACTGACAATAGCAAAAATATAATAGAAAAATATACTGAGAGTTTTCCATTTATTAAATATATAAAATGCAATAAAAATAATGGGGTTTGGGCAGCACGAAATATAGGTATAGAAAAAGCAAAAGGTAGATTCATTTCATTTTTAGATGCAGATGATTTATATAAAAAAAATAAAATTGAAAATCAGATAAATTTTATGTTAAATAACAATTATTCATTTACATATACAGCTTATGATTTAATAAATGAAAATAGCACAAGCTTGAATAAAGTTATTAATGCAAAAGAATATGAAGATTATAATAGACTTTTAAAAGGAAATGACATAGGGTGCTTGACGGTTATGATAGATAGATTAAAAATTGAAACACCTATAAGATTTGAAAATAATCATCATGAAGATTTTGTCTTATGGTTAAAAATATTAAAAAATAATGTAGTTGCCTATGGGTTAGATGAGATTTTATCTTCTTATAGAAAATCTAATTCATCTGTAAGTCATAATAAAATAAAGGCTGCTATATGGACTTGGAATATATATACTAATGTTGAAAAATTACCGTTAAATAAAGCTTTGTATTATTTTTTTAAATACACAATTAATGGATTTAGAAAGAATAGTTACAAAAAATAGACTACATATTCCTACTTTTTTTATAGTAAATATTTGTTAGAAAAAATTTATTTTTGTAAAATAGTGGTAATTAGAATTTAAACTATGTTATAATAGTTGCAAATAAGTTACAAGG